>NZ_JAKUFX010000009.1:0-91789 GCF_022663635.1 Bacillus cereus group sp. BfR-BA-01356
TTAGGGTTTATTTGAGATGCTTATTTTTAAGAGTATGCTTTTATTTTAGGAATGTTTTGATCCGATGAGTCGAAAGCTCAGGTTGTGCTCACTCTTAAGTTGATGGGCATGTTCCTAGATCCCTATTTTCATATTTTCCAAATTGGAGGTATAATAGTATCTGGATTGACAAGTTCATTTTGTGGAATTGTCATTGTTTCTATAGTTTACAAAGCAAGGGACTAATTTTATATTCATGAATGATAGCGTTAGGAGAAATGAAATGATGAAAGCATGGAAAAGTATTTTTGTTTTATGTAGTTTTCTTCTTATGTTAAGTGGTTGCTTCCATCAAGAAGAAAAGAAAGCTGAACCGAAGAAGAAAGAATCTATTCCTGAAACGAAAGAATATGGTGGGCGTGAGCTGAAAAAAGTAGGACAAAAAGTGAAAGAAACAGGATGGGGTACTTTCAAGTTAGAGCAGATGCATTCTGTGAATCAAATATTTGAAGTAGCGCCAATGAAAATTCACGTACAAGATGTGAAAGTAATCTCTTTATCACAAATGAGTGAAAAGGCAAAAAATACATTGAAAGTATACACGGCACTAACTCCTGAAGAAGTAAAACGTAGATTAGGGGATAAAGTAAGCCAAGAAGATGCAGAATTATATGCATCGCTAAGTGGAACAGAGATTAGTAATACAATTCGTTACGTTGAGATTACATATAAAGTGGAGAATAGCGGAAATAAAAATATGCAATTTTTCTCTATGAATGATGTTATGATTAATGGTAAGCAACATTTTAAAGTAGCCACTCAAAACTTTTTATATGACGAAGATACGTTAGTTGGTACAAAAAATGTATCAAGAGAAGACTATAAGCCTGGTGAAATAAGAGATGGTATTATTGGTTTAATACTTGACGATGGAAAAGACAAGGTAAAGGATATTCAGTTTACAACTGATGATTTACTTGCAGGAGATTCAGAAACACAAGATGTTGTAAAAGAGCCACAAACGTTTAACATCTCACTAAAATAATGTAAGACAAAACAGTCAGCATACAAATATTATGCTGACTGTTTTTTTATTTCTTTTATGTATGAATCTACATTTTGAAAAGGCACCTTAATTTTAAACGCATCTTTTTGTTCATTAAATTGCTTTTCATTGTAGGGACCGAAACGTTTATTGTGCTTTACATCAATAATCCAATAATGTTCACTTTTTTTATTTGCAATTGCTGCGTCAGGGTTATTTGGATCTGATTTTTCCTCAGTTTGTTTTGCAATAATGTATTTATCATCCCAAGCAATGTCTGTAATTTTTGCAGGGATGTATTGTGTGGCATATACAGCATCTTGCGAGGGGAAAAGTTCAAATGCATTTCCAGAAGTACGTATGAGTTCGTATTCATCGTTAACCATATAAGTTAAGTGACTTGTGTTTCCTGCACAACCAGTTAATAGGAAGGCGACGAATAGGATTATCCATTTTTTCAATATGGGAACCTCCTTTATAATGCTATTGTAACAAATTGTACAAGAAAAGTAAGAGAAACGCTAGTTTACAATGTTTTTTAGAAGTGGTACGATGAGACGGGTAAAGAAGGATATGAAGGAGTCGACATAAAATGAAGTTAAAGATGCATCGTCCAGCGCTTGTAATGAATCGCATAGGTGCTTCCCTAATTGACATGTTTTTAATCTCGGTTATGTATGGTGCAGTAGTAGCTATTATGACCGGAAACTATAGTGCTATGTTTAAGCGCTTTAATATAAGCTTAGGTGATTTTAGATATGATTTTGCAGTAGTTTTCATATTAATGGCGATATATTTTATTGTATTACCCTTTCTTTGGAACGGTGTTACACTTGGAAAAAAGATAACGAGAATAAAACTAATTTCATTGAAGAGTGAAAAGCTAACATTGCAAACATTAATTATAAGATTTTTTGTAGTGTTATTACCGAACGTATTGCTATTAGGAATTCCATTAATATGTAATGTATATATGATGTTGTTCCGCAAAGATAATTGTGGTTTTCAGGATTTAATTACAAAAACGAAAGTAATAAGTCTTGTATAATGAAAAAAAGACCTTTTTATATATAAAAGGGTCTTTTTGATTTTATAAGTATATGGGGAATGTTTACAGTAAGGAAAAGCCAAAATGTATTATTTCTATTTATAATGGATTGAAAATTAAGAAAATAATATAATGATTAAAAATAATATCTTTATTCCGCCATATTGGGGCTGAGTAAAATTTCACTTTATATAATAAGGGGGAAGTTAAAATGACAGGAGGTAGCATAATTTTTTGGGGTATTCTCATTTTTATCGGTCTAGTTTTCGATCAGCGTAATAATAAGAAAAAAGAAGGATAAAAAGTAAACGTTTACAAATTAAATAGCAATTTTTCTTGCTTGCAGATTAATCTTATAAAGGAGTATACTGAATGACGGTAAGACTTATAGAAGGGGTAATGAAAATGAAGCTTGCAGGAAAAGTTGCTATCGTAACTGGCGGTGGCATCGGTATTGGACGTAATACAGCTCTTTTGTTGGCTAAACAAGGCGCAAAAGTTATTGTGACGGACATTGATCAAGAGAGTGGACAAGCAACAGTGGAGGAAATTATGAATCTAGGCGGAGAAGCACTTTTTGTATCCTATGATATGGGAAAGCAAGGAGATTGGCAACGCGTTATTAGCATTACTTTGAATGCATTCAGTCGCATTGATATGCTTTTTCAAAATGCTGGTTTATATAAAATAGATTCTATTTTTTCTCGCCAACAAGAGAACGATTCCAATGTACTTTGTATTAATGACGTTTGGATAGAGATAAAACAATTAACGTCATCTTTTATGAAACAGCAAGAAGAAGTGGTGCTTAGTGATTTACCGATTTTCGGTATTATTAGCACGAAAGGACAATCATTTCATACAGTAGAAGCCCTAGTATAATAATGAAAACCGCCCTCAATATATGTGGACGGTTTTTTGTATGTGTATAGTAAAGATAAATTTTTTAGCGAATACGTTGTTCAGTTTGGTTATCAAAGAAATGCGCTTTATTCATATCAAATGCTAATTTAATTTGGTCACCAGGTGAAAACGTATGTCTTGCATCTACACGTGCCGCAAAATCTTGATTCCCAAGTTTCATATATAAAATGGATTCAGCACCTAATAACTCAGCAACTTCAATTTTTGTTGTGAAGGCAGTAGATTGTGAAGCTTCTAAAAATAGTAGTTCATCATGAATGTCCTCTGGACGAATACCTAAAACAATTTCCTTATTTACATAGCCTTGTTCACGTAGCATCTTCATTTTTCCTTCAGATACTTTAATTTTTATAGTATTGTCTATAACGAAATCGGTTTCAGTCAATTTACCACGGAAGAAGTTCATAGCTGGTGAGCCGATAAATCCACCCACGAAAATGTTTTCTGGTGTTTCATATACTTCTTTTGGAGTTCCAATTTGTTGGATTTTTCCATCCTTCATAACGACAAGACGCGAAGCCATAGTCATTGCTTCTGTTTGATCATGTGTTACATAAATTGTTGTTGTTCCAAGACGATGATGTAGCTTAGAAATTTCTGAGCGCATTGCAACACGGAGTTTAGCATCTAAGTTTGATAATGGTTCATCCATTAAGAAAACTTTTGCATCTCGAACGATTGCTCTACCTAAAGCAACACGTTGGCGCTGTCCACCTGATAATGCTTTCGGTTTTCTATCTAAATATTGTTCAAGTCCTAAAATTTTTGCTGCATCTTTCACACGACGATCGATTTCATCTTTTGGTATTTTTCGAAGTTTTAATCCAAATGCCATATTATCATATACACTCATATGTGGATAAAGAGCGTAGTTTTGGAATACCATAGCGATATCTCGATCTTTTGGAGGAACATCATTCATTAGTTTACCATCAATTGAAAACTCGCCTTTTGAAATATCTTCAAGTCCAGCTACCATTCGTAATGTTGTAGATTTTCCGCATCCAGAAGGACCGACAAATACAATAAATTCTTTATCTTGAATGTGTAAATTAAAATCAGTTACAGCTGTTACGTTATTATCATATATTTTATAAATGTTTTCTAATTTAAGTTCTGCCATGGTATTTCCCCCTAGAAATAATTATGCAAACGTTTTCTTTGAGTTCATTATAAACGAATAGATTCAAAAAATAAATAAAAAAATAAAACGTTTTCATTTATTGGAGATTTATTAGTGGTTTTCATATGTTTTCTTAGAAAAAGAACAATAAAAATTGTAAGCGCTATTTTAAATTGAGATAGAATCTGTTATCATTCATTAATGAAAACGTTTGCGCCTTAAAAAAGAGAAAAATGAATGATGAATGAAATGGGGTAGCATAATGGAAAAACAATGGTGGAAAGAAAGTGTAGTATATCAAATTTATCCTCGTAGCTTTATGGATAGTAATGGTGATGGTATAGGAGATCTTCAAGGGATTATTTCAAAGCTAGATTACTTAAAAGAGTTAGGGATTGATGTGATTTGGTTATCACCAGTCTATGAATCTCCAAATGATGATAATGGTTATGATATAAGCGATTATTGTAAAATTATGAACGAGTTCGGAACAATGGAAGATTGGGATGAGCTATTACATGAAATGCATGAACGTAATATGAAACTTATGATGGACTTAGTTGTTAATCATACTTCGGATGAACATAATTGGTTTATTGAATCACGTAAATCAAAAGATAATAAATATAGAGATTACTATATATGGCGCCCTGGAAAAGAAGGAAAAGAGCCGAATAACTGGGGAGCAGCGTTTAGTGGATCAGCATGGCAGTATGATGAAATGACAGATGAATATTATTTACATCTGTTTTCTAAAAAACAGCCAGATTTAAATTGGGATAATGAAAAGGTAAGACAAGATGTTTATGAAATGATGAAGTTTTGGTTAGAAAAAGGAATTGATGGCTTCCGTATGGATGTTATTAATTTTATTTCTAAAGAAGAGGGATTACCAGCTGTTGAAACAGAAGAAGAGGGGTATGTTTCAGGTCATAAGCATTTTATGAACGGTCCAAACATTCATAAATATTTACATGAAATGAATGAGGAAGTATTATCGCATTATGATATTATGACGGTTGGTGAAATGCCTGGTGTAACGACAGAAGAAGCGAAATTGTATACTGGAGAAGAACGAAAAGAATTGCAAATGGTATTCCAATTTGAACATATGGATTTAGATTCAGGAGAAGGTGGAAAGTGGGATGTAAAACCATGCTCACTTCTTACTTTAAAAGAGAATTTAACAAAGTGGCAAAAAGCATTAGAGCATACCGGATGGAATAGCCTTTATTGGAATAATCATGATCAGCCTCGCGTTGTATCTCGTTTTGGTAATGATGGAATGTATCGCATTGAATCAGCAAAAATGTTAGCGACAGTTCTTCATATGATGAAAGGAACGCCATATATTTATCAAGGAGAGGAAATCGGAATGACGAACGTTCGGTTCCAATCAATTGATGAATATCGAGATATTGAAACGTTAAATATGTATAAAGAAAAAGTGATAGACCATGGTGAAGATATAGAAAAAGTAATGGAATCTATTTATATAAAGGGTCGTGATAATGCTAGAACTCCGATGCAGTGGAATGATCAGAATCACGCTGGATTTACAAAAGGTGAACCTTGGATTACTGTAAATCCTAACTATAAAGAGATTAATGTGAAACAAGCAATCCAAGATGAAGGTTCAATTTTTTATTACTATAAGAAATTAATTGAACTACGCAAAAATAATGAAATAGTTGTGTATGGATCATATGATTTAATATTAGATAATGACCCTTCTATTTTTGCTTATGTAAGAACATATGGAGATGAAAAACTACTTGTCATTGCAAACTTTACTGCGGATGAAAGTGTATTTGAAATGCCTAAGGATATTAGTTATAGTGAATCAGAGTTATTTATACACAATTACGATGTAGAAATCGGATCAATAGATAACATTCCATTACGTCCGTATGAAGCGATAGTGTTCAAATTGAAATAAGAAAAAGCCTTATGCCACTTCAAACTTGGCATAAGGCTTTTTTGGATTACCATTTTAATATGGAGAATCCATATGGAGGAAGTGTAACTTGTAATACACTTGCTTCTGCTGAAAATTCTTCGTTTGTATAAATGTTAATTATTTTTTTACCAGTAACATGAAGAGGGAGTGAAACTGTAACTTCACTATTAGTAGGGTTTAAAACGAAAAAGATAGTTTCATCCTCATATGTTTTCGTATAAGAAATATAATTATGTTCATCATTTGCTTCGATGAATTGAAAAGTACCATGTCCTCCAAATGCTTTATGTTGTTTCCGTAATAAAATCAATGTTTGTATATGGGTAAATAATGCATGATCTTGTTCTTTAGTATCCCAAATCATACATTTACGGCAATCAGGGTCCATGCCGCCATCCATACCAATTTCATCTCCGTAATAAATACAAGGAGAGCCGATGAAAGAAAGATGGAATACATAGAGCAATTTCAACTTATTTTTATCTCCGTTGCATGTTGTTAAAATTCTTGGAGTATCATGGCTGTCTAATAAATGAAATGCTGCTTCATTTACATTCATAGAGTAGGAATGTAGAGATTCTGTAATTTGCTTCATGAATTCACTTGCTTTAATGGAATCGTTAGCAAAGTAAGAAAGTAGAGCGTTTGTAACAGGATAGCTCATGACAGCATCAAATTGATCGCCTTGTAGCCACGGAAGGGCATCGTGCCAAATTTCTCCCAAAATATATACTTCAGGATTTAGTGTCTTTATTTCAGTTCGGAATTCTCTCCAAAAGTTGTGATCGACTTCATTGGCGACATCAAGGCGCCAGCCATCTATATTGAATTCTCGTACCCAATAACGTCCTACTTCAAGTAAGTATTCTTTTACATCTGGATGAGCTGTATTTAATTTTGGCATATACGGTGTAAAGGCGAAAGTATCATAATTTGGAAGTGGTTCTGTTATAATCGGAAATTCATGAATGTGGAACCACTCTTTATATGCGGACTTCTCACCATTCTCTAGTACGTCTTGAAATTTCTCGAAAAAGTATCCACTATGATTAAACACAGCATCGAGCATTACTTTTATACCGTGCTTATGACATTCTTCAACGAGCTCTTTAAAAGTTTCTTTCGTCCCAAATTGTGGGTCAATTTCCATATAGTCAATTGTGTCATATTTATGGTTTGAATGAGCTTTGAAAATAGGTGTGAAATATATTCCGGAAATGCCAAGCTTAACAAGGTAATCAAGGTTTTGAATAACACCAGAAAAATCTCCGCCGAAAAAGTTAGTTGGAGTTGGATTCGCACTTCCCCAAGGGAGGGTGTTTTCTGGATTCAGCTTACTATCGCCATTAGCGAATCGCTCAGGGAAAATCTGATACCAAATGGTGTCTTTAATCCAAGATGGTGCTTTGAATACATCATCTGCATGAATAAATGGAAAACAGAAAAAGTTACCAACATCATCATTTGGAATGCTAGAAAAGAATCCTCGCTCTGCATAAATAAGAGTGTCTGTTTCAGATTTTAATTCAAACCCATAACGTAAGCGCTTAAATTTTGGTTCGATTGAAATGGACCAATAATCAAATAATGCAGTAGAACCCGTTTTTTTCATGGGTGTACTTGCTGATATCCATTTCCCGTCTTTCCATTCGTAAGGATCACCGTAAATAAGATCGGCGCTTTGAATATCATCTCTCTTAGTACGTACTCGGATGTGAATTGTTTGTTCATCATAAGCGTATGCATAATTATCTTTCGGCCTATGATAAATGGCTTCTTTAAACATATAGAAAATCCCCCTTCAATATCTCTATACATAGTATTCCCTTAAGTGTAATAATAAAGCCTATATTGCAAACGATTGCCTTTCTCGTAGCTTTAATATTGCTTATAAGAGTAGTATTCATTTCATATAAAGTCAATGTATAAAGAGTATAATGACATAATTTTTAAATTAATATTTGCAAAATGAATAAAAGAATGTATAATGATAGACAAATAGCGCAAACGTTTTCATAGATTGAGATATTGTTTGCGCTTCAATTAAACTATTAAATGCAAACGTTTTCAGTTACTGAGGTACATAGACAATTTAGGGAGGTTTTTGGGATGAAGAAAGCATTATCATTATTAACGGTTTCAGCATTATCTATTGGTATGTTATCTGCATGTGGGCCGAAAGATTCAGGGAAAAAAGAGGAAAGTAAAGCGAAAAAAGACTATGATCTTCTTGTTTGGGAAGATGATAAAAAAGGTGTTGGTTTAGAACCAGCAGTGAAAAGCTTTGAGGAAAAATATAAAGTAAAAGTAAAAGTTGTTGAAATGCAAATGACAGATCAAGTGAAGAAGTTACGCCTTGATGGGCCAGCGGGGACTGGACCAGATGTTGTAACATTGCCACACGATCAAATCGGAAATGCAGTAACAGAAGGTTTACTTTCTGAAGTGAAAGCAGATGATGCTGTAAAGAGTAAATTTACTAATTCATCAATAGAAGCACAGACATATAATGGAAAATTATATGGTTTACCAAAAGCAATTGAGACACCAGTCTTTATTTACAATAAAAAACTAATGCCAAAAGCGCCAGAAACGATGGACGAGCTGTTTAACTTCTCAAAAGAATTTACGAAAGATGGCAAGTACGGATTTTTAGCATTAGGAGATAACTTCTACTTTGCTAATGCATTCATGGCAGGTATGGGCGGTTATGTATTTGGTGAAAAAGATGGAAAGCCAAATGCAAGTGATGTTGGATTAAATAATAGCGGAGCAGTACAAGGTGCTGAATATCTTCAAAAATGGTACAAGGAAAAATTATTCCCAAAAGGTATTATCGGTGAATCAGGTGGGCCTGCTGCTGATGGACTATTCAATGAAGGAAAAGCAGCTTCTATCATGAATGGCCCATGGGCGTTCCAAGCAATGGAAAAGAACGGGATTGATTATGGCGTTGCTCCAATGCCGAAATTACCAAATGGTCAACCAATGAAAACGTTTGTTGGGGTTAAAGGATGGCATGTAACAAGTTTCTCTAAACAAAATGATTTAGCTACAAAATTCACTGAGTGGGTAACAAATGAAGAAAACGCAAAAATTCGATTTGAGAAAACAAAAGAAATTCCTCCAGTAAAATCAGTAATGGAAGATCCAATTATTAAAGATAACGAAGCTGCAAAAGCAGTTGCAACGCAATCTGAAAATGGAATTCCAATGCCAAACATTCCAGAAATGCAAGAAGTTTGGAAACCAGCTGGAGATGCGCTTCAATTAGTTGTTACAGATAAAGAGGCACCAAAAGCGGCGCTTGATAGTGCAGTGAAACAAATTAAAGGTAATATTGAGGCAAATCATAACAAGAAAAAATAAGGTGAAATTCGTGCCTCTAATATGAGAGGCACGAATTCTCTCCCTTCCATGTAGGAAGAAAAAAGGGGGAAGGAACATGCAAACATCTATGGAACCAGCAAATGGGTTAAACCATTCAAAGCATAGGAAAATGGCAACCATGTTATCAATCATTCCAGGCGTGGGCCAAATGTATAATAAACAATTTGTAAAAGGTCTTATTTTTCTAGTATTAACAGGTTCTTTTATTGTAGCCTTTGCTGATTTATTAAATATGGGATTATGGGGTATTGTAACGCTTGGTACAGAAGTTCCACGTGACCATTCTGTCTTTCTATTAGTAGAAGGAATCTTGGCCCTTATCGTTATCGCTTTTGGGCTAGGCATATATGCATTTAACTTATATGATGCATACCAAAATGGAAAGAAACGTGATAGCGGAACACCGTTAAATTCTGTAAAAGAGCAATATCGTAATTTGTTAGATCAAGGTTTTCCTTATTTAATGGTTTCACCAGGTTTTCTACTACTTATCTTTGTTGTCGTATTTCCAATCATCTTCGTAATTTTAATTGGATTTACAAACTATGATTTATATCATTCTCCTCCAGCTAAATTAGTAGATTGGGTGGGCTTTAAAAACTTTATTGATATTTTCACTTTACCGATGTGGAGAGAGACATTTGTAAGTGTATTCTCTTGGACTGTCATTTGGACATTCGTTGCAACAACATTACAAGTTGCACTTGGTATTTTCTTAGCGATTATCGTAAATCAGCCCGGTATTAAAGGAAAGGCGATTATTCGAACAATCTTCATTTTACCGTGGGCGGTTCCAGCATTCGTATCTATTCTTGTTTTCTCTGGTATGTTTAATGAAACATTCGGAGCGATTAACAATCAAGTATTAGCTTTATTCGGAATTGAAAAGATTGCTTGGATGACAGATCCATTTTGGGCGAAGATTGCTTTAATTATGATTCAAACGTGGCTTGGGTTCCCGTTTATCTTTGCGATGACAACAGGTATACTGCAATCGATTCCGGGAGAATTATATGAAGCGGCTACAGTAGATGGAGCGACAGCTTGGCAACAGTTTCGCAAAATTACATTGCCACTTGTGTTATATGCAACAGCACCAATATTAATTACGCAATATACGTTTAACTTTAATAACTTTAGTATCATCTATCTATTTAATGGTGGAGGTCCTGCTGTAGCTGGACAAGACGCAGGTGGAACGGATATTTTAATTTCATGGATTTATAAGTTAACGATGACTTCAGCGCAGTACGGAAAAGCAGCAGCTCTTACAATGATATTATCGTTAATTGTTATTACAGTTGCGTTATGGCAATTTAAGAGAACAAAATCATTCCAAGAAGAGGATATGATGTAAATGAATATTAAAAGACAGAAGATGTTACGTCTCTCATTAAGTTATTTAGTTATTTTCGTAATGTGTGCCATCATTTTCTATCCGTTATTATGGATTATTGGCTCATCGTTTAATCCGGGTGATAGTTTATCTGGATCAAGTATTATTCCACAAAATGCAACGTTAGATCATTATCGTAAGTTATTAGATCTAGAGAATAGTAATTACTTACTATGGTATAAAAACACATTAAAAGTAAGTGTTTTAACGATGATTTTCTCAGTGTTAGCAATTAGCTTTACTGCTTATGCATTTTCGAGATATCGTTTTGTTGGAAGAAAAAATGGTTTATTAACATTTTTAATTCTGCAAATGATTCCAAACTTTGCAGCGTTAATTGCTTTATACGTATTAGCTCAATTAACAGGATTAATTGATACACACCTTGCATTAATTTTGATTTATGTAGGCGGGGCTATTCCGATGAATACATGGCTTATGAAAGGGTATTTTGATACGATTCCGAAAGAACTAGATGAATCAGCTCGAATGGATGGAGCAGGGCATTTTCGTATTTTTTGGCAAATCATTATGCCACTTGCAAAGCCAATCGTAGCGGTTGTAGCGTTATTTACTTTCATTGGTCCATTTACAGATTTCATTTTAGCGAGTATTATTTTGCGAACACCAGAAAATTATACTTTAGCAGTTGGATTATATGAAATGGTTGCGAAGAAATTCGGTAATGAATTTACAACGTTTGCAGCGGGTTCTGTGTTAATTGCGATCCCAATTTCAATTTTATTCCTATCACTACAAAAATACTTTATTTCTGGTTTAACAGCTGGAGGTACAAAAGGATGAAAAATGGGACATTACGTCCCATTTTTCTTTTCATCTCCCTATAAATAAGTTTATAGGGAGATGAAAAGAGATTTGACATCACATGTGAAAAGAAGTGAAATAAATAGTATATTATAGTATAGGAAAAAATAGCTATATCCCTTACAATACATGAAGAGGGAGAATAGGATTAGTTTTGCAAGATATAAGAAATGAAAGTTTATGACTTGCAATGAGTGCGAGATAAAATATATGAAAAATGGCAGAGAAATGAGAGGAGGGGGATTTTTATGACAGTTACAATTAAAGATGTGGCGAAGCAAGCGAATGTGGCACCATCAACAGTTTCTCGTGTAATTGCTGATAATCCAAGTATAAGTGAAAAGACAAAGCGCCGTGTTAGGAAAGTGATGAGTGAATTAGGGTATCATCCCAATTTAAATGCGAGAAATCTTGCGAACCAAACGACGAAAACACTTGGTCTTGTTATGCCAAGTTCTGCAAGTAAAGCTTTTCAAAATCCATTTTTCCCAGAAGTTATAAGAGGGATTAGTTCATTTGCACACGTAGAAGGTTATGCGCTTTACATGTCGACAGGTGAAACGGAAGAGGAAATTTTTAATGGTGTCGTAAAGATGGTACAGGGACGCCAAATTGGTGGCATTATTCTTTTATATTCAAGGGAGAATGATCGGATTATTCAATATTTACATGAACAAAATTTCCCGTTTGTTTTAATAGGAAAACCATATGATCGAAAAGATGAAATTACATATGTAGATAATGACAATTATACAGCTGCAAGAGAAGTGGCAGAATATTTAATTTCATTAGGGCATAAGCAAATCGCGTTCATTGGTGGTGGATCAGATTTACTTGTAACGAGAGATCGTTTAGCTGGTATGAGTGATGCCTTGAAATTAGCAGACATTGTATTACCAAAAGAATATATTTTACATTTTGATTTTTCGAGGGAAAGTGGTCAACAAGCTGTTGAGGAATTAATGGGACTGCAGCAACCGCCAACGGCAATTATGGCAACCGATGACTTAATTGGACTTGGTGTGTTAAGTGCTCTTTCTAAAAAAGGATTCGTTGTACCGAAAGATGTTTCTATTGTAAGCTTTAATAATGCTTTATTATCAGAAATTGCGAGCCCTCCACTTTCGACAGTTGATGTGAATATTTATCAGCTAGGATATGAGGCAGCAAAAGCTTTAGTTGATAAAGTAGAGAATGCAGAATCCACTGCAAAGTGTATCATTATTCCTCATAAATTACTAAAACGTCAAACTTGTGATCATTATGCATAAAAAAGCTAAGAGTTTAACTCTTAGCTTTTTTCATTAGAAAGGCTTCTAATCGGTCGCAGCCTTCTTTTAAAGTTTCGATACTATACGCATAGGACAAGCGAAGGTAGCCTTCACCGTATTCAGAGAATGCTGTTCCAGGAACTACAGCTAGTCCCGCTTCTTTGACAAGATCAAGTGCAAAATCAAATGATGAAGATGTCAAATGACCAACATATGGGAATAAGTAAAATGCACCTGTTGGCTTTTCAACTGTTAATTCCATTTGAGTGAGTCTATTATATACGTAATCACGGCGTTTTTTATATTGGTGGCGCATCATTTTTGGTGCGTCTTTAGCTGCTGTTAATGCTTCAATTGCAGCGTATTGAGCGATTGAAGTAGCACACGTTACATTGTATTGATGAACTTTTAATATGTGTCCTGCTAAATAGCTTGGTGCAAATAAAAGTCCAACACGCCAGCCAGTCATAGAATGTGATTTAGATAAACCGTTAATGACAATTGTCTTTTCACGCATTTCTGGGAAATGTGCGATAGATGTATGCTTTTGTTCATATACAAGCTCACTATAAATTTCATCTGAAAGGACGAAAATATTTTTATCTTTTAAAACATCTACAATATCTTTTAATTCTTCTGTGGATAAAGTTACACCAGTTGGATTAGAAGGATACGGTAGTACGATACATCTTGTTTTTTCTGTAATAGCATTTTTAAGCGCTTCAGCTGTTAAACGAAATCCAGTTTCACGAACATCTACAAAAATAGGCGTTGCACCGCATAATCGAATAATGGGTTCGTAACCTGGATAAATAGGAGCAGGTAAAATTACTTCTGTTCCTGGCTCTAAAATCGTTCGGAATGCAACATCAATTGCTTCGCTAGCACCGATTGTAACGATGGTTTCGTTTTCAGGTGAGTAATGTAAATCGTAGTTATCTTTTACGAAGTTACAAGCTGCCTTACGTAATTCTAGTAAACCAGCGTTATGTGTATAGCTTGTATAGTTTTCTGTAATAGCCCGTTTTGCCGCTTCTTTCACGAGAGAAGGTGTAGGGAAATCGGGTTGTCCAATTGTTAAAGAAATCAAATTATCATAGTTTTGAATCATGTTAGAGAATTGACGGATTCCAGAAATTTGAATATCCTTCACTCTAGGGTTAATGAATTGTTCCATTGTATCTCCCTTTCTTCCGTTTGAAAATTAAGTTCATTTTATCATATTTTCTATGATTACGCTTTGTATATGTTATTTAGAAAGAGAGAGAAAAGAGAAAAAAAGCCGCTATAAGCGACTTTTTAATATCCGTATTCCCAATCTATTTCATCTTCATTCCAGAGTACAGAGGATACCTTGCCAAGGTGAACAACTGATTCGTTCACAGCACATGTGCAGTTTTCTTCTCCCGCTTTATGCTGTAACTCTTCATATACTGATTTTTCAACATTTTCTAGAACAACCAAATTTTCTTCTTTTAAAACAAGCGTAGTACCCGCCATATTTATCTTCCTCCTACTAAAGTAATGATCACTTATTTGTAAACATAGATAGTATGGATTATATGCTGTATTTTGCTATAGTTGTCCGTCTAAAAAAGTATTTTTATATTTTCTTTGTAATCCGTATTCATTGTATACTGCACGAAGGAAATTTGGTACAGGGTTTACAATCATTTCGAAAATCTGTAACAATTATTATGAGTTGTTAACAAAGAATTAACAAATATGTTAAGAAAAATCAAAATTTTAAAACAAATACACCTATAAAATGATATAATCATATCAAAATACATATAGGGGATGAGAGGTTATGGAGCTTATCCGTGATTTATTGATTCAAATTGCCATCATAATTTTGCCACTATTTTTATATGAAGCGATTCGTTTAAATCGCTATCAAGAAATGCCTCCGAAGCCAAATCGTTACTTTATTATGTTTTTATCTAGCGTTACGCTCGTTCTCTCCATGACATACTCTATTTGTTTTGGCAATGTGTGTGGGTATAACTTTCATCCCATTCCAATTGTCAGTGGTTTTTTATATGGTGGGATTGTTGGTTTAATCCCAGCGGTTATTTTTGTTGCATACGAATGGTTACTAAAGGGAATGAGCTTTCTTCCAGTTTTAGAAGTAATATTTTTATTGATAGTTCCGCTATTTTTATCAAAGAAATGGTCTCTTTTTTCAAGGGATAAGAAATTAATTTTAGCATTTATGATTTCATCATTTTATGTGCTTGTTTCTTTAGTATTAGGCATGATTAATGTTCTTTTGGAAACAGGATTTACACCGTATATTTCGCAAATATATAGCGGATTTATATTTGCCTCGCTTATCATGGTCATGACAATGGTATTCCAGGTGTATTTAACTGAATATTTAAATGAAAATGCATTGCTACGTACAGAGATGCAAAAATCAGAAAAGCTTAATATTGTAAGTGAGTTAGCAGCAAGTGTGGCACATGAAGTTCGAAATCCACTAACTGTTGTTCGTGGATTTATCCAATTGCTAGAAAGTACGGAAGATGTGAAGAATAAGGATTATATGCGTCTCGTATTAGCTGAATTGGATCGGGCGGAACAAATTATTTCAGATTACTTAAATTTAGCAAGGCCGCAAATTGAGAAAAAAGAACACATTTGTTTATCAGCCCAATTAATAGAAATGACCACTCTTATGTCGTCATTTGCAGCGATGCAAGGTGTATATTTACAAGTTGAAATTTCAGAAAGTCTTTATACGATTGGTGATAAGACAAAATTGAAGCAAGCTATTATGAATGTTGTTAAAAATGGTATTGAAGCAATTCAAGGAAATAAAGGATATTTAAAAGTAACAGCTATTCAAAAAGATGAAACAATCATAATAAGAGTTAAAGATAGTGGTGTTGGTATGACGAAAGAACAGTTAGCAAGGCTTGGGCAACCATATTATTCTTTAAAAGAAAAAGGGACAGGATTAGGACTTATGGTAACATTTAGTATTTTACAAGCGCATAATGGTACATTGGAATATAAGAGTGAAAGTGGAAAAGGCACTGAAGCAATTATTATATTACCAGCTGTACAAAATAAGGAATAAAAGTTACCGATGAAAGGTAACTTTTTATTTTATATTGTTTATTCATTTGTTTTTTCTTGTTTTGCTCGGCTAAATAAACTTTTAAATGATTGAAAGAAGCTTTGCTCTTTTGAGGCAGCAACCATTCTTTTTGTTTCTTGAATTTCTCGAATAACTTGCATAAGCTGTGCATCACGGTTACTGTCTTTATTATAAATTTGACTAACAAGTTTATTCATTTTTTCTTCCTGTTTGGATTCTCGTTTATACATATGATTCATTAATAAGTCCATCTTTTCTTTTTGCAGTGCATCTGTTTGAGCGGCGTGATCGACTAACTCTTGAAGCATTTTTTCTTGAGAGCCTTCTTTTACATAAACTTGTTGCATCAATTCGTCTAGTTTCTCATCCTTTAAACGATTTTGTGTAATTAAAGTAGAATTTTGATGAATAATTGCCTCATTTAATTGAGCTAGCATTTCAAGTTTTAACATGAACTCCTCAAAGTTACGCCCATCTTCTTTTTCTTTCGTTTGTATCTCTTGCTTATCTTGTATAACTGGTACAGGTGGGGCCTCTTTTTCTTTTAAAATAATCGGTATCGTTTCTGAAATATCTTCTTGTAATGTAGCAGCTCTTTCGTGTATAGATTTCAATAATTTTAAATCATCAAGTTTATAAATACGAGCATCAGCTGTTTTGGAAATCATATAACCATGTTCCTCTAACAGTTGACTATATTTGCGAACTATATGTTTTGGGATGCCTGTTTTATTCGTGACATCTTTCGTTTTATAGGTAGCTTCCATCATATTTCCTCCCCAAAAAGTATCGTATATATCATTTCAATCTTTTATGAGGACTTCCTTTGAAAAAGAATGTCGGAAGGCTATTAGTTTTCTACAGCATTAGTGAAAAAATGAAAATTTTTGGCGGAATGGCAAGGAATAACTAAAATAATGTCTGAAAACATATACAGGAGAAGTTTGTTATAATAACGGAGGAAAAGAAACTGGTAGAAACATGGAGGTATACATGAAGCAATTAAAAGGTATTATCATTTCAATTATCGCAATTCTGTCTATTTTAGTAGCAGTTTATGAAGTACTTGTGCCAGAGGAAACAAGTGTAAAGAAAACGAATACGTATGATCAAGTGTTAGAATTTCCGAAAGAACGTTATCCAGAGACAGGAAAACATATTACGGATGCTATAAAAGAAGGGCATTCAGAAGTTTGTACAATCGATCGTGGTGGTGCTGCAGATAGAAGGAAATTGTCGTTAGCACCATATCCATCAAAAAAAGGGTATGATCGTGATGAATGGCCAATGGCGATGTGCAAGGAAGGCGGAAAAGGAGCACATATTGAATATATAAGTCCAGCGGATAACCGTGGAGCAGGCTCTTGGGTAGGGAATAAGTTAGATAAATACCCAGATGGTACGCGAGTAAAATTTGAAGTGAAGTAGTAGTTGTATATTTCATAATGAAGGAGAAGGGGAACTATGGAGTTAACGATTTCTTATTCGCAATTAATGTTGATGAACTATGACGGTGAGCAGCCTTATGTAGATTGGACTGATGAAGATTTTGAAAGAGGTTATGCTAAGGCAGATGGAACTGTTATTTTTGAAGCACTTTCTGATTATACTTGTGAAGTGAAAGTGACCCCAGGGAAACATATTGAAAAAGAAGAAGTAGTTAGAACGATTACGGTTCCTTTTACAGTTGAAAATGAAAGTATCGTTATAACGAGTATTCTTTCTAATAAATTTCAAATACCTATTCCAAATGGTGAGTATACAGTTGTATTACAAGCAATTCCTCTTGAAGAGCCAACGGATGATGAATTATATAAAATACAATATGAATTCTTTTTTGAAAGTAAAGAATAAAAAATGGGTTATCCTGAGAAAAGGATAACCCATTTTTGTTATGCGTTTGTTTTTAAAAGGGAACGAGCATCTTTCGCTGCTTGCACCATATGTTCTAAAGCTGGAATAACTTCTTCTGTTCTTCTCGTTTTTAAACCACAATCAGGATTAATCCAGAAATATTTAGGATCACATACTTCTAAAGATTGTTCTACGATTTTATACATTTCATCTTTACTCGGTACACGTGGGCTATGAATATCATATACACCTAGGCCGATGCCTTTTTCATATGTTGTATGTTTTAATGTATCAATAAATTCTCCGTGACTTCTTGATGTTTCGATAGAAATTACATCTGCATCTAATGCGCGAATCGCGTCAACAATATCTTCGAAGTTACTGTAACACATATGAGTATGAATTTGTGTTTCATTTGCTACAGAAGAAGTTGCTAAAAGGAAGGATTGTACTGCCCATGTAATATAAGCATCCCAATCTTTTTCTTTTAGTGGCATTCCTTCACGAAGTGCGGGCTCATCGACTTGGATTACTCTAATTCCGGAAGATTCAAGTAGTTCAATTTCGTGACGAAGAGCTAGTGCAATTTGATACGAAACTTCTTTTCTTGGAATATCATTTCGAACGAAGGACCAATTTAAAATTGTAACAGGTCCGGTTAACATTCCTTTTACAACTTTCTCTGTTAAGCTTTGCGCATAAACTGTTTCCTTAATAGTCATGCCGTTAATAAAGGCTACATCACCATAAATAACAGGTGGTTTTACGCAGCGGGAACCGTATGATTGTACCCAACCGTTTTTAGTGAATGAGAAACCAGCAAGACGCTCACCAAAATATTCGACCATGTCAGTTCTTTCAAATTCACCATGTACAAGGACATCAAGCCCAATTTCTTCTTGGTAACGAATCCATTTTTTTGTCTCTTTTTCAATAAATTGTTCATATTGTTCATTTGAAATAACACCGTTACGCCATTCTTTTCGCGTTTGACGAACTTCAGTTGTTTGCGGGAAGCTACCAATAGTCGTTGTTGGTAATAGCGGTAACTCTAGAGCAACTTGTTGTAATTCGTATCGTTTTTCAAATGGAAGAGGACGTGAAAAATCTTCTTCTTTTAGTGCTGTTCGTGCTGCTTTGACATCTTCTCGGTTACGTGCAGCAGATGAACGAATTGTATGATGTACGTTTCGATATGTTTCCAGCTCATTACTAATGCTTTCTGTACCTTGAGTGAGAGCGGAATGAATAAGAACTAACTCTTCTAATTTTTGATTTGCAAATGCTAACGCATCAAACAGCTCAGTCGATAAGTGAGTTTCTTCTGTTTTATCGATTGGTGTATGCAATAAGCTACAAGAAGGCTGAACGATGATATCTTTCGTTTGGACTTGTTTTTGTAACGTTGTAAATAACTCAAGAACTTCATCAAGGTCAGCTCTCCAAATGTTACGGCCATCTATACAACCGACAGCTAAAGTTTTATCAGCTGGGAATCCATATTTTGAAATAGCATTTAGATTACCTTCTTTACCATGAATGAAATCTAATCCAATACCGGATACCGGGAATGTAATAATTTCTTCATAGTTTTCTTCTACGCTATCAAAATATGTTTGTAAAAGAAGAGTCGCATTTGGAACCTCTTTACGAATAGCTTCATAAATTTCTTTTGCTTGTTGAACTTCTTTTTTAGTTAAAGAAGCGAAAATCGGTTCATCAACTTGAATGGCTGGTGCACCAGCTGCATGTAGTTCTGAAAGCAGTTGTACGTAAGGTGCAACTAACTGTTTTAAAATGGTAGGAAATTGTTCTTGTGTATAGCCTTTAGCTAATTTTAAGAAAGTATATGGTCCTAAAATAACAGGCTTTCCATCTACTCCTAATTCTTGTTTTGCCTCTTCGTATAAGCGAAGTGGACGATTATCTTTTAAAGAGATTTGTAATCCCTCTTCATATTCAGGAACGATATAGTGATAGTTTGTGTTAAACCATTTTGTCATTTCGGAAGCTACGTGATCTTTAGAGCCACGCGCCATTGCGAAATATACATCAAGGTAAGATGTAAACTCAGAAAACCGTGATGGAATAAATCCTAGCATATAGGCAGTATCCAAAACGTGATCATAATATGTAAAGTCGCCAATTGGAATGAGTTCAATCCCTTTTTCTTGCTGTACTTTTACGTGTTGAAGGCGAATTTCTTTCATTGTTGTTAAAAATTGTTCTTCATCGATTTTATTGGACCAAAAAGCTTCCAATGTTTTTTTCCACTCTCGTTGTAGTCCGATACGTGGATAACCTAAGTTACTTGTTTGAATTGCCATTTTAAATTCCTCCCTAATTGAAAGTAAGCATTTCCGTTTACTAGGAAATACCTATAACAAAAAGTACAAAGACATAGAAAATAAGCCTTCCTTTTTGTTTTAACACCTCATCATCATCCGTGAATCTATCAGTGTTGTTAAAACAGGCAGGTCTCCTGACTTATGCTTCATATAATTTCTTTTACCTTCCCGTTTTCACAGTGGCACCAAAAAGAAATCTCAGCATTTACA
Organism: Bacillus cereus group sp. BfR-BA-01356; assembly: GCF_022663635.1. Classification (NCBI taxonomy): domain Bacteria; kingdom Bacillati; phylum Bacillota; class Bacilli; order Caryophanales; family Bacillaceae; genus Bacillus; species Bacillus cereus group sp. BfR-BA-01356. The sequence goes on from NZ_JAKUFX010000009.1 coordinate 20,480, forward strand.
GTGGCGGGACCGTGTTGGAGTTTCACCAAGCTTCCCTTTTAAACACGAAACAAAACTTTCGTGTACCTATTTTCCTTTTGAAAGGAATTTAACAAGCGATATGATATTGAAACAAATTTTAACATAATTTTCGGAATTTTGTCTACTGTTTTAAAATAAGAAAATTCTAAAGTTTTTATTTCTTAGTATTCTGACTTTAGTATTCTGGAGTAACTAATAATATTACAGTATGAAAAGAGAAATTGAGCTATGAAAGAAGTAGGGATGTCTTCTTTCATAGCTCAATCTTCATCTATAGCAACTTCTGAAAGTCGGCCTGCTATAGCATCTTTAAGGAGGGTGTTTAGCCATTGTAATTCAACTGTAATATGCTCAATTACACTTTGCAAAATATATAGTTGTGCACGTGGAACCTTTCCTTTATTACAATCATATATCGTTTGCATAGTATGTAAATATTGAAGAGTATCGTTTTTCTTTTTTTCTAAAATAGGAACTAATTCGTGATCATTGCTAAAGTGAGCGAAAGATAAGGCTGAATAAATAGGTTTATATATTTGGTTTTTGGCTTCGAATTGTTTTAATAGTAAAGTGTGGAATAGTTTTTTGCCTTCTTCTGTTATATGAAAAATCGTTTTGTCAGGTCGATTTGTGTCTCTAATTACATTTGTAATATGAATTGCCCCTTGCTTTTCTAATTGCTCGAAGGCGTAATAAAGTGATCCTTTAGCATATTTAATGTAACAATCCATTTGTCGTTCTTTCATAATATGCTGCACTTCATATGGATGTTTATCTCCTTCGAGTAGCAAGCCGAGAATGACTAATTTCATGCTCATGCTGTCTCAACTCCTGTATATAAAAACTTTATCCAGTAAGATCCCCACCCAAAAATTCAGCGGAAGCAAAGAAGTTAGGTGGGGATTAACTGCCCGTAAAAGCCCGATTGGTGTGGGCTAATAATCAGTGGGGGATGAACATCCCCCCACTGATTAAAGTTTCACTTTATACATATTATAAACGGCATATCCTTTTTCATAAAGGAATATGCCGCTTCTTTTTTATATTAACTAACTTGCTTTTGTTTTTCTTTCTTTTTAGGGCCTGTAAAGAGGCGTTCATTTCCCATAAGTAAAATACAAATAATACTTAGTACAGCCGGGATGAGTGCCCAGAAGAATGTATTCGCAATAGATGTAGCGAGAGCTTCTTTAATACCCGCTAATATTTCAGCAGGAATTTTTGCGGTAGCGCCTGGTGATAATAAGAAACTTGTGTCTCCGCCTTTTGGAGCTAATTTTGCTAGTTCAGGGGGGAATACAGAGTTTAGTTTATCTGTAAAAATATGATTTTGAATTGTACCGAAAATCGTTACACCAAGGGTCATACCGAGTGATCGGAAGAATGAGTTTGTTGATGTCGCCGAACCACGGTCCCGCATTTCCAACTTGTGAATAGAAGACATACTTAATACTGAGAATGAGAAGCCAACACCAAGCCCAGCGAGAATCATAAATAGTGTTACGAGTAAACGAGGTGTGTCCATTGTTAAAGTACTTAATAAATAAATACCAAGAACGAAGAAGACACCAGATACCATCATAATGTTACGATAGCTTGTTCGAGAAGCTAATTGTCCTCCTGTTTGACTTCCAATTACAGAACCAACCATCATTGGTGTTAAAATTAATCCAGCATTAGAGGCGGAACCTCCAAGAACGCCTTGAATGAAGATTGGAATATAAACTGTACAGATAATAAAAGCGGCACCATAGAAAAAGGCAACTCCTTGACTAGCTGCGAATAAAGGTTTTTTAAATAGATGGAACGAAATAATAGGCTCGGTTGCTTTTCGTTCTACAAAGAAGAAAATAATAAGCGTAATAACTACTGTTGTAAATAAGCCAATAATTACAGTAGAATTCCAGGCATATTCCTTACCACCAAGTTCTAATGCGAACATTAAGCAAACGATACTTATGACAAGTGTAATAGCACCAGCCCAATCAATTTTTTGTTTTCTAAATTCTAGAGACTCACTGTAGTATTTAGTAATGAAGAAAAAGGAGATAAGTCCTAATGGAATATTAATATAGAAGACCCAATGCCAACTTATATAGTCTGTAATATAAGCACCTAATAAAGGACCGAATACACTAGATGTCCCGAAAACAGCACCGAATAGTCCTGTCATCTTCCCGCGTTTTTCTGGTGGGAAGATATCGTACATAATTGTGAAGGCGATAGGCATAAGGGCACCACCACCGATCCCTTGAATAGCTCTATAAATACTTAATTGCTCAATACTTGAAGCTGTTCCGCAAAGAGCAGAACCGAATAAGAAAAGAATGAGGCCCCCAATATAAAAACGTTTCCGCCCGTACATATCAGAAAGTTTCCCGAAGATAGGCATCCCTGCCATTGTTGCTACCATATAAGCTGATGTGACCCAAACAAACTTATCAAATCCTCCTAGGTCTCCAACGATTGTTGCCATTGCGGTTGCAACGATTGTATTATCCATTGCGGCCATTAATATACCAAGCAGTAAACCAGCAACAACAAATTTTGTCTTGTTGGCTTCTTTTTTTAATGGTTGAGTTTCCAAATATAACCCTCCTTTAGAAATAAGTAAACTATATTAAGTTTTGAGTGCAGTGGATAAAAAATTTTAATGTATAGTTGATTTTAATTTCTTTTCCATAAGTGCACTGATATGCCATAAAGAATATTATAGTCAAATTTGACTATAAGGCAAACTTTTTCTTACGCCAAAATATTCTTTCGTATGAGTAGAGAACGAGTGAGCCATACTGAATATTGCTATGAAGGGAATGAAGTAAATTGTAAAAAAATTTCATAAAGAACACCTTCTGTTAATAGATGAAAAATGGTTTTTTCTTCATATTGTCGAATAGGATAAAAGGAAGAGAAATATTAAACATTGCTTGTAGCAAGCTTTAGTAATTTGGGGAATTCATTGTGTGTATGTTACATCTGAAATGAGGTGAATATATATTATGAAAATATGGGGACGAATTTCGGATACAGGAAAGTATTCAATACCGCTACAACCAGTATTGTGGATTGACGGATCGAAAAAGGAAAACGAATTTCCTCAAGTAGCCGTTACATTACAAATTGGTAGTATGTATACAGAACAGTTTTCGTATGAATTGACCTACGATGTAAACGACATACTTATTATGCGAATTGAAGTGGAAAATAAAGGGGTAGAAATGATTTCGAGAGTTGTTGTAAGTCATATGATTCGAGATTACTTTGCTTATATTCCTAATTCTTTAAAAGTTGATAAGGGGATAAGTGAGTTTTTATTCCAGCTTGTTAGATGGCGAATTGATGATTTGTTACCGAATGAGAAGGTGGAACTACGTTGTAAAATAAAAGCTAATAAAGATAAAGCTCTTAAACAAACATTCTTTCAGGCTACATATACATTTCAAGATAAAGAGATATCATATGGCCCACTGCAAACAAATGAAGTTGTTGTGCGTCAATGATAAAAAGGAACCTGTACAAAAGGTTCCTTTTTTAGTGAAGGTTGTGTTTTTTGAGTATTTTCTTTTGCTCCATTCCTTTTTTTCCTACATAGTTATTTTTGTAGCCAAAGTATAGAATAAATAAAAATGAAACAACATTAACAATAGCGTCGATTTGATCGTTTGTAATAAAGTGTATCCCGAAAGAGGTAAATAATAATTTTAATGATAATAGAAAACCAGCTAGTAAACGCATAGCATCTGATAGATTCTCTTTTTGTAGCATATAGATTACTCCTTTCTATAAAAGTTATATATTATATATATGAAATAGAGTAGAAAAGGTATACAAGCTTAAGCAGAAATGTACATTGCATATGTACATTTTTTATTTTGTAGAAAAACATTATTGATATAGAAACATATATTGGTATAAAAGGGGGAAAAGTATGAAACATAAAGGGAAAATTAGTGGATTATTGCTTGGCAATACTGTGGCAGTTACAGAATGGATTGCACTTCAGGATGTAATTGCAAAACTGGATTCACGATCATTTTATACCGTCTTTATTATTTATATATTGCAAATGATACTAAGTTATTATTTTGGACATTGGTACGATAAAAGAGCGAACGAGCGTATGGGTATGGAAGTAGGAGGAATGGCAAGCAATGATTTTGTTGTTGATTTTTTTGGGAAAGTAGCTGCTTTATCTGAAAGAGATTCTCGTAATATTACAGTGTACATTCTTTCTGTAAAAGAATGGGAAGGATTAAAAGACACGTTGCAAGAAAAAAAGTTGGGAGTGTTAGTACAAAAATTAGAGAGTACCATTGTAAAGACAATTCGGAAGGGTGATGTTGTTACAAAGTGGGATGAAAATAAGTACGTTATTGTAGCAATTGATAATGGTCATGAAACATCAACAATAACAAAACGATTAATGAAAAATATTGAAAGTGAAATAGAAGGTGATTTACTCAGTGTCACTCTTTTATTTGGAGCAGCTAGCTATCCAGTAGAAGGAAAAACGTTTGAAGAACTGTTGAGAAAGTCGCAAAATCAATTGTACCAGTATAGAAATTTGCAGGAAAATGAGTGAAGCTTTGATTTGAAGATATATGATAGGAAGATGTTTTATTTGTAACATTTTTTTGACTTTTATTACAAAAAAACGCCGCGTTTGTAATAAAAGTCTTTAAAAATATATGAAATAAGCATATAATTATGATGGTAGTGCCAATGCAATTTGCACAGTGTGTTTTATTTTAAAAGTGTAGAGGAAAGCAAGCTCTACACTTTTCCTTTTTAGGAAATGAAAAGAATATTTGTAAGTTGTTGCGAGATATCGATTGTACTGTGTAAAATGAACAAAGAGATTAATTGATAGAAAGCTGGAAAGGGAATGATAGACGTGAGAGCGGAGCGATCACCTTTTATCAGGTGAACTATTATAGTCTTATTAAGACTGAGGTGAAATTCCGTGGATATTAAAGTAATACATAGTGTGAACAGGCCTTAAAAAACACGAAGTAGTATACTTAAAGATGGATATGGAATTGCTAAATAATTCAAAAAGAATAATGTAATATCAAGTAATAATTTGTACAAACAATATTAATGATCTTCGTAAAAAAGATGCGAGTGTATAGAACAATTACATATTTTATAACTTTTTTATATTACACGATGGTCGTTTATAAGTAGGAGGAAGAGATGTTGAAATATAGTAAATTAGCAATTGTAACTACATTATCAATGATTTTATTAGCCGGTTGTTTCGGCCCGAAACCAGAAGAAGAATTATATGTAGCGTTTGAAAACGCTGCTAAACAAGAAAAAACAATGTTTGAAGATGCAAAAAAACTTGAGACTTTAGAGAAAGAAGGACAAGAATTATATAACCAGATTGTTCAAGAAGGAAAAGATAATAATCAAACTGTTAAAGAAAAACTGAATCAAGCAGTGAAAAATACAACTGAACGAGAAAAAGTGCTTACAAAAGAAAAAGAAGTTTTAAATAAAGCGCAAGAAGAAGTGAAGTCAGCTGATAAGTATGTGAAGAAAATTGAAGATAAGAAATTGAAAGATCAAGCTGATAAAGTGAAAAGCACGTATGAGAAACGCCACGATTCATTTAATAAAATGTATGACAGCTATAACAAATCTTTAAAACAAGAAAAAGAGTTATATACAATGTTACAAGATAAAGGTACTAAATTAAAAGATATTAGTGAAAAAGTAAAAGTAGTAAATCAATCTTATAAGGATATTGAGTCAGAAAAAGATAAATTTAATGAATTTACAAAGTCTTATAATACAGAAAAAGTAGCTTTTTATAAACAAGCAAATATTAAAATTAAAGAAGAGAAAAAATAAAACAGTTTGGCCTACACTTGGCCAAACTGTTTTATTTTTTTGTATAAGTACGACTATACCATGGAACAGGCTCACTTAATTTTTTTTCTTGTTTTAATGCTTCAGGACCAATATAATCTTGAAGTGTTTTTTTTGCTACTGTTAAAGATAAGGTTGTTTTCGGATTTCGATAGGAGGATTCAAGATGACCAAGATGCGGTAGAATTCGAAAATCTTCTTTCGTAGGAGGGATGTGGAAAAAATAATCGCCTAAACGTATAAGGACATCAGATTGTTGTTGGCTAAAACGTGGGTTTCTAGAAAAATGCAATCCTTCTTTAATTGCTTTTTTTTCAGCGATCAAACGTTCTAAAGCTGTCTTTTTTAACCAGTATAAATATTTAGGATTAGTAGCTGCTTTAGCATGACGATTCACAACGAAAATAGATTGAGCTAGTCGATTAATAGAATGTTGGTTTTGTAATTGAGATTGTGGTTGTGAAGGTTTCATATTGAATCTCCTTTCAATTTTTCATTATTATACCATAAATAAAATAGGTATTTATTATACGCAAAAAGTGATTGTATATATTTTCAATATTAAAGCAATATTGTTACAAAAAACAACTATTTTGTATAATAGTAATAGAATATGTTTTTGAAATTTGATAATGAAAGAGTGAGAAGATTGAAAGAAATATTAAAACAACAGTATGCCATTATAGATATTGGATCTAATACAATGCGTTTAGTTATTTATGAAAAGCAAAATGGAGGTTTTTATAAAGAGATTGAAAATACGAAAGTTGTTGCTAGGTTAAGGAATTACTTAATTGATGGTGTATTGAATGAAGAGGGAATAGAAGTATTATTACAGACATTATTTCAATTTCAAGAAAGTACAAGATTCCATCAGTTGCATCATGTACTTTGTGTTGCAACAGCAACAATTAGACAGTCGGAGAATCAAGAGGAAATTAAAAAGCTTGTTGAAGGACAAACGGACTTTACTCTTAGAGTATTATCAGAGTATGAGGAAGCGCGTTACGGATACTTGGCGGTTATGAATTCTACATCGTTTTCAGAAGGAATAACGGTAGATATTGGTGGGGGAAGTACGGAAGTTACATACTTTAGAAATAGAGAGATTTTAGAGTACCATAGTTTTCCTTTTGGGGCACTTTCTTTAAAGCAACAATTTATTAAAGGTGATATTCCTACTAAAGATGAGTTAGAGGGAATGCAACAGTATTTAGAGTTTCAATTTCGAAAGTTACCATGGTTAATCAATAAGAAATTGCCTCTTATTGCAATTGGTGGTAGTGCTAGGAACTTAGTAAAAATCCATCAAAATTTAATATGTTATCCTATAGCAGGATTACATTTATACAAGATGAAAGAAGAAGATATTGAAAGTGTAAAAGAGGAATTGGAAAAATTGTCGTTCATAGAACTTCAGAAATTGGAAGGATTAGCAAAAGATCGAGCAGATACGATTATTCCAGCGGTTGAAGTATTTCATACACTTGTTAATGTTATAGAGGCACCGGCATTTGTATTAAGTAGAAAAGGGTTAAGAGAAGGTGTTTTCTATGAAGAGTTGACAAAAGATTTGGGGATTTCATATTATCCGAACGTAGTTGAAGAAAGTTTGCATTTACTATCACATGAATACGAAATGGACATGGAATTTGTTATTCAACTTATTAAACATGGAAGATTAATTTGCAAACAACTTGAGGAAATAGGGCTTATTTCTATGACAGTAAAAGACTGGGAAGTGTTCCATCAAGCTGCGAAAGTATTTAATATAGGCAAATATATAGACGAAGAAGCGAGCCGTTTACATACGTTTTATTTATTAGCGAATAAGACAATTGATGGCATGATGCATAAAGATCGAGTAAGGCTAGCGCTTATTGCATCGTATAAATCAAAAATGTTATTTAAACAACATTTATCTCCATTTGAAGGTTGGTTTGATAAAAGCGAACAAAAAAAAATCCGCCTGTTAGGAGCTGTTTTACAATTTTCAGCTACTTTAAATGTAAGGCAACGATCGCTTATTGATACCATATCTATAACAGAAAGCGAAGAGGGATTAACGTTTAAAGTTTTATGTGAACAATCGGCATTAGCAGAAAAAGTACAAGCTGAAAAACAAAAAAAACAGTTAGAAAGAGTATTAAAAACGAATATTAATTTATTATTTGAACTAAAACATTAGGTTGTACGGATGTCTTTACGAAAAATTTACACTTTGTAATATTGTAATTTGATAAAATGAAATTAACTAAATTATAGTAAAAAAGTTTCAAGGGGAAGTGTGAAGAGAATGGAATTATTGAAGGGGAATGCAGTAAATTTAAATGATACAGCTTATTACAATAATCGAGAGTTAAGTTGGTTAGCATTTAATGAACGTGTCTTACAAGAAGCGCAAGATGCAAATAATCCACTTTTGGAAAGATTGAAATTTATTAGTATTTTTAGTTCGAATTTAGATGAATTTTTTATGGTACGTGTAGCGGGATTAAAGGATCAAGTGAGTGCTGGATTTAATCAACCAGAAAATAAAGCTGGCTTAACACCGAAAAAGCAATTAAATAAAATTGCGATAAAAGCCCATGCACTAATGACAGTACAATATGATACATTTAAAAATTATGTATTACCAGCGCTTGAGTTAGAGGGAATTGAACGTTTAACATTCAATGATTTGACGAAAGAGCAGCGAGAATTTATAGAAGAGTATTTTGACGAGCAAATTTTTCCGGTGTTAACTCCTGTAGCTATTGATGCATATCGCCCATTTCCAATGTTATTAAACAAAAGTTTGAATTTGGCTACTCTTTTATATGATGAGAAGCAAGCGGAAGAAGAAAACAGGACGAAGTTAGGGATTGTACAAGTTCCTTCATTACTTGAGCGCTTCATAATTTTACCGAGCGAAGGGCAAAAGCATAAATTTATTTTATTAGAAGACGTAATTAGTAGCTTTACTCATAAATTATTTACGGGATATACAGTATCATCTGTTACTCGTTTCCGTATTACACGCAATGCAGATTTAACGATTCATGAAGAAGGTGCGAGAGATTTATTAAAGGTAATTGAAAAAGAATTAAAAAAGCGTAAGTGGGGGGCTGCTGTACGTTTAGAAGTTGGGAAAGAACACATTGATGAAAGAGTATTAGCGTTATTATATGAGGTTCTGGAAGTAAAAGATGAAGATGTATATATAATGGATGGCCCATTAGATTTGACATGTTTGTTTTCTTTATATAAAAAACTAGCTCCTTTATATGAACATCTTGTATATCCAGCTCTTATTCCGCAACCGCCTCAAGATTTAGGTGATGAAGAAGATGTATTTGAAAAAGCAATTGAGCATGATATTTTATTACATCATCCTTTTGAATCATTTCAGCCGGTAGTTGATTTTGTCCGTGATGCGGCAGACGATCCGAATGTACTTGCGATTAAACAAACGTTATATCGTGTAAGTGGTGATTCACCGATTATTCAGGCGTTAAAGATAGCGGCTGAAAAGGGAAAACAAGTGACGGTATTAGTTGAATTAAAGGCAAGGTTTGATGAAGAAAACAATGTTCACTGGGCTAAAGAATTGGAACAGGCAGGCTGTCATGTTATTTACGGTGTCAGTCACTTGAAAACACATAGTAAAATTACGCTAGTTGTAAGGAGAAAAAACGGAAAAATCGAAAGGTTCGTACATCTGGGAACTGGGAACTATAATGATGCAACAGCGAAGTTATATACTGATTTTGGATATATTACATCAAGAAAAGATTTTGGGGTCGATGCAACCAATTTCTTTAATTATTTAAGTGGTTATACAACAAAGCCACATTTTCATCATTTATCGGTTGCTCCATTTGATATAAGAGAGCAATTTATGGATTTAATAGATGAAGAAATCCGTTATCATAGGCAATATGGAAATGGATATATTATCGCTAAGATGAATTCATTAACAGATAAACCGTTAATAAAAAAAATGTACGAAGCATCACAAGCTGGAGTAAAGGTAGAGCTCATTGTTCGAGGAACATGTTGCCTACGACCTGGTATTCCAAATGTAAGTGAAAATATTCGTGTAGTTAGTGTTGTTGGAAGATATTTAGAACATAGCCGTATTTATTATTTCCATCATAATGGGGAGGAGAAAATATATTTATCTTCAGCTGATTTGATGACGCGAAATATGGAGAAGCGAGTGGAAATATCTTTCCCGATATTAGATATTGAAATGAAGGCACGAATTAAGGCGATTTTACAGCTTACATTAGCTGATAATGTGAAAACACGTGAACAAAATAAAGATGGTGATTACTATTATGTTATTAATGGTAGTACAGAAGAAATTGATAGCCAAGTGAAGTTGTTTAAGATGGCGTATCAAAATACAGACGCTGAATAATGAAAAAAAGTAAAAACCTCTTATGTCCATAAGAGGTTTTTACTTTTTTCTACTCATATGCTCCAAAAATGGAAGGATGAGTAGAAACAATAGTTTTATTATAAGCGTGTAATGAGATGGCTCGTTGAGAGAATAATATTTGAAAGAATCGTTACTTTAACCTAGTAATAGTATGGTTGCTGACATGGTCCACCGTAACAAGGATAAGGTGCTGGCGGCGGGAAAGGTGGTGGATAAGGTGGATAAAATGGTCGAGGGCCGAAAGCTAATGCTCCGCCGAGCAATCCACCAGCAATTCCAGCTAGAAAGGGAACGCCAAAAAACGGGAAGAAGCGTGAGTCGCCTACTGGACCAATAGGTGCTGAACGGACTGGAATTGGTTGATAATATGAATACATGAACATACCTCCTTTATTGGACTCACTTTTATCATATGGTAAACGAAACATGGATGAGCGCGTACAAGAAAGGATATGTAAGAAAATAGGCGAATTATTACGAATGTTGGAGTGTGAAAATTGTGATTTCAGGTTTTGACATGAAACGAAATGGGACACGTGTTCTTCCAAGACCTCGATTGACATAGAGAGTTAAATCCTGCATCGTATAGAAGCCTTCAATATAGTCTTTGGCGAGTGATGGTGTAATAATAGCACCTAAAAAAGGAATTTGTACTTGTCCGCCATGGCTATGACCAGAAAGTTGCAAGTTGATTGGATATTTAGAAATTTGCGGCGCGATATCTGGCTCGTGAACAAGAACGATGTTATAAGTATTTTGCCGTGCATGTTGTAATGTTTTCTCTATTTTTGGTTTGCCTAGTAGTATATCATCGAGACCGAAAATAGAAATTTCACTATTATCCATTAGACGAATTCTTTTTTCACTATTTAGCAATAGTTCAAATCCTGATTCACGCATGATGTGCTCATAGTATTCAGTTCCATATCCACCGTGATCATGGTTACCATAAATAGCGAATTTACCGAAGGGGGCTTGTATATTTTTTAAAATGGATGCGACAAAAGGAGTATCAGTATACGTTTGATAATTATCAATGAGATCTCCGGTAAAAAGGACAATATCTGGATTTACAGCATTAATTTTAGAAACAACTTGAGATAAATGTTGAAGCGAGAAATAGTATCCGAGATGTAAATCGCTGAATTGAAGAATTTTCATACCATGAAAACTTTTTGGGATGAGTTGTGATTTTAATGTGTGCTGTGTAAAAGAAATGAAATGGGGTTCTATATATTTAGCATAGTAGTATCCGATGCCACTGGTTATAAATGAATAGAGACAAGTACGCATACCAATTTTCAAAAAATTTCTTCTTGTAATGTGCGTCATAAAAATATGAGTATACCTCAATGTTTTTATTCCATTTACAGGCTACTCAAATCTCCTTTCAGTTTATTTAAAAATATATTTTACATAATAAAAAATTAGTATAGATTACGAAAAAAATGAATAAAAAGAAAGTTCTTTACATTAAAATATCAGAAAAGTTTAAAAATATAAAGATTTCTATTAAATAAAGTGATAAAATGAATGTGTATTCATTTTTTGGAGGGGATGTATGTGAAAGAAAAGGTAGTTATTATAACAGGTGGATCGAGTGGAATGGGAAAAGGAATGGCGACTCGCTTTGCAAAAGAAGGGGCACGAGTTGTTATTACAGGACGTACAAAAGAAAAACTAGAGGAAACAAAGTTGGAAATTGAACAATTTCCAGGGCAAGTATTACCTGTACAAATGGATGTAAGAAATACGGATGACATTCAGAAAATGATTGAACAGATTGATGAGAAGTTTGGTCGAATTGATGTTTTAATAAATAATGCAGCTGGAAACTTTATTTGTCCAGCAGAAGATTTATCCGTGAATGGCTGGAATTCGGTCATTAATATTGTATTAAACGGTACATTTTACTGTAGCCATGCTGTCGGAAAATATTGGATTGAAAAAGGTATAAAAGGGAATATCATTAATATGGTAGCAACATATGCATGGGATGCAGGTCCAGGAGTTATTCATTCGGCTGCAGCGAAGGCAGGAGTATTAGCGATGACGAAGACGCTCGCTGTTGAGTGGGGACGTAAATATGGAATACGAGTTAACGCTATCGCTCCAGGACCAATTGAACGTACGGGCGGTGCTGATAAATTATGGATTTCAGAAGAAATGGCTAAGCGTACGATACAAAGTGTTCCGCTTGGAAGGCTGGGTACGCCAGAAGAAATCGCTGGTCTAGCTTATTATTTATGCTCAGATGAAGCTGCGTACATAAATGGAACTTGCATGACAATGGATGGAGGACAACATTTACATCAATATCCATTTTAAAAGGGATAAAAAAATGAATGTTTGATTCATTTTTTTACGGTTAAATGTGACGGAATTGTGACATATGAAAGAAAAGTGTTTACAAGAGGTCATATATACGTTATATTTAAGACCTCTTTTTTCTTCATAGTAGAATTGCTAATTCCCCTTAGCATTTTACCCCTCTAATCCCTTCAGGAAAACTGAAGGGATTTTTTATTATTTTTCCGTAAATATCATGTTATAATTTTTGAAAAGTAAAGGGAGGGAAGCACGTTGATAGATGCATTAGATGTAATGAGTAACTTGGATAAAGTCCTTCCTTATTATCAAGCTATTTTTAGTGCTGATGAGCATACTGTAATTGGATATGAAGTAGTAGGACGTATTCAAACAGAAGAGGGCATACAAAGTTTAGCTTCTTTCTTTCACGATGATTCGATTCCAAGTGAATTTCAACTGGAAGCGGATAATATTATAGTAGAAAAAGCTTTAAATCGTTATTTAGAAAGCGATCAAAAATTATTATTATTTATACATCGGAATGCTAATGTATTAATGAATGATGATGATGAAAGCTTGCTTCAACTTTTATTGAGGTATGAAGAACAAGGTTTAAATTTAAAACAAATTGTTTTAGAGATTACAGAGCATGAATGTAAAGAAGATATAGAGCAATTTAATCATTTGCTTATGTATTATCGTACATATGGTATTCAAATTTCGATTAATAAAGTCGGAACGGGTACAAGTAATTTAGAGCGTATTAGCGTGTTAGCACCTGATATTTTAAAAGTAGATTTAACGAACTTAAGGCAAACAGCACTTTTACAATCTTATCAAGATATTTTATATTCTTTATCATTACTTGCTAGAAGAATTGGTGCAACTTTATTATATGAAGAAATAGATGCTTTTTATCAACTGCAATATGCTTGGAAGAACGGCGGAAGATATTATCAAGGTAATTATTTAAAAGAATGTTTACCTGATTTTATTGAAACGAATGTTTTGAAAGAGCGACTAGGTAATGAATGTCATCAGTTTATTCAGCATGAAAAGAAGAAGTTACAAAAAATTTATAATTTAACAGAGATGTTACGCGATCGCATTGGCGATGTTTTATCAAAACAAAAAAAGAATGAAGATATAAATGATTGGTTATTACAATTTAGTCAAAGTGTATCACAGTGTAGTTTTCGTATATTTATTTGTAATGAAGATGGTTTCCAACAATCAGGAAATGTTATGAAAAAAGATGGAGAATGGATTGTGATGCCGGATTATTATATGAAGAACTGGAGCTGGCGCCCGTATTTTCTCGAGAATATAATGAAAATGCGTTTTGAGAATAAGGCGAGGCTTTCAGATTTATATGCAGATATTGAAACGGGAGAAATGGTACGAACATTTTCTTTCCCGATTGATGATGACAACTTTTTATTTATAGATTTATCTTATGAATATTTATATGAAGAAGATGTTTTATTTTAATGCACGAAGAAATTCGTGCATTTTTTGTTTGTTTTTATCATAAATTGGTAATAGTGAAAATGGTGATGAAAATGCTGTCTATCGTTGTAAAGATTTTACGAACGAAATCTGTCCTTTCTTTGCATAATCATTGTTACAATGAATACTACAAAGACAAGTTCTTTTAAAAGGAAGGTGAAAAAATGAGGAAATATGGAATATGGCTTGTTCTATTTGTATGTGTTGCCTTTCTAGTTGGTTATAGTGTTACGACTGTTTTAGGAAAAGAGGAAGTGGAAGTCGATCGGAAAGAAGTATTTACAACGATACAAAAAGGCTATGAAACCCAGTTTTCAATTCGTGGGAAGCATTTGCCGATGAATAAGATGATAGAGACGTTATCACCGTATTTTACAGATAATTTCCTTCAAGTATTTACAGATGAAAATAGCAGAAGTGATAAACAAAGTGGTGAATATTTACTTCCGGCAAAAGAAGCACCGTTTTCTTTTAATTCAGAAACGAAAATGTCGTATGATGAAGAACATAAAAATTTATATGTATATGAGCGGACAAAAAGTGGACAATATCAAATTGTAACATTGAAAAGGGATCAAGATAAATGGAAGTTAGCAGGATATCATGAAAGTCAGGAACTTTTAACTGAAATAAAAAGGTTACAACAATTATAAAGTGAAACTTTTAATCAGTGGGTGGGAGTTTTACTACCTACAAATAGCGGGATAAGAATAGGAATAGGTATTTACCTATTCCTATTCTATATTGAGTAGTTGTTGTAACTTTTCAATTTGAAAACCTGCAACTACTTCGCCATCAATTACGACTGTTGGAGTTGAATAAGAATCATAGTCGTATAAAAGACGATTGCGAGCAGCAGCGTCTTTTTTTACGTCAAATTCTTCATATGCAACGTTATTATGCTTCAAAAATTCTTTTACAATAACACATGGCGGACAATCGGGTTGTGTATAAACCTCAATTTTTTTCATTGTAATTCCTCCTTTTTTCTGTTTTTTATTATATTCTTCCAGTATAAAAACCGCAATAATGAAGGAGAAATATGTTCTTTCTGTTTTTTCCTTCGCATTTCGACAAATTTTTAGTTGAGTTTCTGGCCAATAACCTTTATCCTAGAGTGTGGAACATTTTTTCTGTTATGACGGATAGAATGAGTATAGCTGTAAAACCTATTGGTAGGAAGATCAGAGAAAGGAGAGATTTCATGTCTCTACTCCAAGGAATTTTAACTCGACTTGTTAGTCTACAAGAACAAGCTGAAAGCGGTGAAGTAGCACAACGCTATTTTGAAGTGAACGGTGAGCGCAAATGTAGCGTGAAATTTTTCGATAAAAGTGAAATGTATGAGTTAGAAGTGTATCAACAAGGTGAAAAACCTCAAGTATATCAATTCGATAATATCGACATGGTTGCAATTGAGATTTACGATATCATTTCTTGATACATATAAAAAAGGTACTGCCACATGGCAGTACCTTTTTTAGTTCTATTACTTTCTAGCATAATGTATAGAAGTTTTTTATTTTTCCTACAATGGTATTAAAATGAAAATTTAATCCGTGCAAGTTTGCTTATCCATGTGGATAATTAGTCCCGTCAACCGGGTGAATATGTGAAGCTAAACTTCTCACTATTGCTGGGTTTTGCAAATAGCGGGAGAAATATAACTAGGAGGTTATCGTATGGAACGTTTACCAGTTGTGATTTGTCCTAATTGTCAAAGTTCTGCTGAGATTATTCATGTATTAACGGCTCAATCTAATCAAAATGTAATTTATACGTGCCAAGTTTGTCACTTTGTAATTCGAAATATTGAAACGAATAAAGGATAGGAAGTTATAATTTTAGTTTTTGTCCCATACAATGAGAATACGAAAAGTCTGTCTAATTGAAAGGACGTGACTCTGTGGACGGTGCACATAAATTTTACAATGTTTCAGAGAGACATTTAAATTTTGATATGGTCTTTAACCGTATTTGTAGTTTCATTGAAAAGGATCCGCGAAATTTGTATCGATTATCCATTGGGACAGACTCGCAAGCGCATCAAAAGGATACGAGGTTTATTACAGCAATCCATATTCATCGTGTTGGAAAAGGTGCCTGGGGTTGTTTACACCATAGATCAGTAAAAGATAAGCCAGCGACCTTACGTGAGAAAATATATTTAGAAACGCAGTTTAGTCAAGAAATCGCATGTCTATTTACGCCTACTCATATACAAACAATATGGGAGTTATTGCATCCTTATGCTCAAGATGGGGCTGGATTCATAATGGAAATTCATTTAGACATTGGGAATGATGGCTTAACAAAAGAATTTATTTTAGATATGACAGAAAAAATTCGAGCGATGGGATTAACTGCAAAAATTAAGCCGGATGCTTATGCGGCGTTTAGCTATGCAAATCGATATACGAAATGATTTTTTTGTATGTGTACGATTGTTACATATCTTTTAATAAAAACTGAATATTACATCTATTAAATAGGTTGAATTTTTTATATAATAAGAGTAACGATGCGAGTGTAAGGAGAGGGGTATATGCAAAGGGAAGTTGTTTTAACGAAGGAAGAAGAAAGTTTACTACTAGATATTTTATTTCAGCAAAATTACGCAAGTGAAATTTTAGCTGTGGAACTTACAGATATTGAGAATGGTTTGAAACAGACAGATGTGATGCAATATAAAAAAATCACAAGGTTATTTTACAGATTAAAAAATAAAGGGTATTAAGCGCTACCGGAATGGTAGTCTTTTTTTTGTGCGGTATGCTAAAATATCTGTGTGATTGTATTTTTATTGAAATAAATTTAGGACAAAATAATAATATGAAAACGCTGTCATAAAATGTGAATAGAGTTGTGAACATAAGCAGGAAAAAGGGAAAATGGGGGATGTAATATGATTAGTATTCCGAAAGACGAATTTCAACAAATTCTTGTGAAGGATTTAATGATTTCATCGGAAAAAGTAGCTCATGTCCAAATTGGAAATAGTTTAGAACATGCTTTACTTGTTCTTGTAAAATCTGGATATTCAGCGATACCTGTCTTAGATCCAATGTATAAACTACATGGTTTGATTAGTACTGCCATGATATTAGATGGTATGTTAGGATTAGAACGTATTGAGTTTGAAAGGCTCGATGATATGAAAGTAGAGCAGGTGATGAAAGAAGATATACCTGTTCTTAAATTAGACGATTCATTTGCAAAAGCTTTAGAAATGACAATTGATCATCCTTTTATTTGCGCTGTTAATGAAGAAGGCTATTTTGAGGGGATTTTAACACGTCGGGCTATTTTAAAATTGTTGAATAAGAAAGTAAGGCAACATAATCGATAAAGTGAAAAAAGTGACTTCATAGAAACGAAGAAGTCACTTTTTTTCGTGCATATCACTTGTGTATGTATTATATTTAAAAAGACATAAAACATAAGGAAAGTTTGCGCTGGACAATTGTATTTTCTGAATGAAAGCATTCGGATAAATTAAGGATGAAAAGCTTATTGAAATAAGGTGTATGGAAGCTAAGGAAAGAGGGAGAAAGTTGCAAATTGATGATTTTCAAATGATGGTTGTGTTAGCTCAGGAATCAAATATGAGAAAAGCGGCGGAACGTTTATTTGTTTCCCAACCTGCGCTGAGTCAACGATTACAATCTATGGAGAAACAATGGGGAATGAAGTTTTTTATTCGCTCACAAAAAGGATTGACAATTACACCTGAAGGGGAAAAAGTTGCAAATTATGCCAAAGAAATGTTGCAAAGGGAAGAAGATATAAAAAGTGAGCTGGCTGTTTTCAGAACGGAAACTCATGGAACGTTAAAAATAGCTGTTGCATCAGTTATTGGTCAATATTGGCTCCCTCCTGTTTTGAAAAAGTTTGTGCATAAATATCCTTCTGTAAAGATATCGCTGTTTACTGGATGGAGTAGTGAAGTGCAAAAGCAGTTTTATGAAGGAGACGTGCATGTTGCTATACTGAGGGGAACACAAGAATATAAAGGTCAGAAGCAACAATTATTTGAAGATGAACTGTATTTAGTTGATAAAGAAATAAAAGATATTTCGATGTTAAAAGAAACAAATAGGCCGTTCATTCAATTTAAAAGTGACTCGACTTATTATGGACAAATACAAAATTGGTGGTATGGTTTATTTTCTAATCCGCCTAAGCGAACGATTGTAGTTGACCAAATTGAAACATGTAAACAACTTGTTTTAAATGGTATAGGTTATGCCCTTTTACCTTCTACTGTTTTAAAGGAAGTACAGGAAAATATGTATAAAACACCTGTTCAACTGACGAGAGAAACATGGTTGTTAACAAGTGACTCGGCAAGGCAGTTGAAGCAAGTACAAGCATTTTTAGAAATTATAGAAGAAATTCAAAGGGAAAAATAAGATTATTATCTTGCTACTCGCTCTTTCGTTTGGTAGAGTAACATTATAAATGGATTTAGGAGGCAACAAGAATGAAAATGATGGACGCTAACGAAATTATTTCGTTTATTCAAAAAAGTGAAAAGAAAACTCCTGTAAAGGTATACATAAAAGGGGATTTAAAAGAAGTAACATTCCCTGAAACAGTACAAGCATTTGTGAATAAAAAATCAGGTGTATTATTCGGAGAATGGTCTGAAATTAAGACAATTCTTGATGAGAATAATAAGCACATCGTTGACTACGTTGTAGAAAACGATCGTCGTAATTCTGCAATCCCAATGCTTGATTTAAAAGGTATTAAAGCTCGCATCGAGCCAGGTGCTATTATTCGTGACCATGTTGAAATTGGTGACAACGCTGTAATTATGATGAATGCAACAATTAACATTGGTGCTGTAATTGGTGAAGGTTCTATGATCGACATGAACGCAGTACTTGGTGGACGTGCAACAGTCGGTAAAAACTGTCACGTAGGTGCAGGTGCTGTACTTGCAGGTGTTATTGAGCCACCTTCTGCAAAACCAGTTATCGTTGAAGATGATGTAGTAATCGGTGCAAATGTAGTTGTTTTAGAGGGTGTTACAGTAGGTAAAGGTGCAGTTGTAGCAGCGGGAGCTGTTGTAACAGAAGATGTACCTCCATACACAGTTGTTGCAGGTACTCCAGCACGTGTAATCAAAGAAATTGATGAGAAGACAAAAGCAAAAACAGAAATTAAACAAGAGCTTCGTCAATTAAACCCAGAGAAATAAAAAGTAAAAAAAGCGTAAGAGCGTAAATGGGCTCTTACGCTTTTTATAGATAGAGGTGCAAAAATGACAGTAAGCAAATTTGTCCAAATTCGTAGAGATCTACATAGAATTCCAGAAATCGGATTTAAGGAATGGAAAACACAACAGTATATTTTAGATTATATAGGAACACTTTCTCATGAATTTGTGGAAGTGAAGACATGGAAAACGGGTGTAATCGTTAAAGTAAATGGAAAAAATCCCGAAAAAATAATAGGTTATCGTGCAGATATAGACGGTTTACCAATTACAGAGGAAACTGGATACGAGTTTGCTTCTATTCACGAAGGAATGATGCATGCATGTGGCCATGATGTACATACAACAATCGGTTTAGGCCTTCTAACGAAAGCTGTGAGCGAAAGAATAGATGATGACCTTGTATTTCTATTCCAGCCAGCAGAAGAAGGACCAGGCGGTGCTCTTCCTATGTTAGAAAGTGAAGAGTTAAAAGAATGGAAACCGAATATAATTCTTGGTCTTCATATTGCACCAGAATACGCTGTGGGGACAATTGCAACGAAAGAAGGACTGTTATTTGCCAATACTTCAGAATTATATATTGATTTAAAAGGGAAAGGTGGCCATGCTGCCTATCCGCATACTGCAAATGACATGATTGTTGCAGCGAGTCATCTTGTTACACAGCTACAATCCGTTATTAGTCGCAATGTAAATCCTCTTGATAGTGCAGTAATTACAATCGGGAAAATTACTGGTGGTACGGTTCAAAATATTATTGCAGAAAAATCTCGTTTAGAAGGAACGATTCGAACATTATCAGTGGAATCAATGAAGCGTGTGAAAAGCAGAATTGAGTCAATTGTTGCAGGTATCGAAGCTTCTTTCCAGTGTGAGGCGATTATAGATTACGGAGCAATGTATCATCAAGTATATAACCATGAAGAGTTAACGAGAGAGTTTATGGAATTTGTACATAAACAAACTGATATGAATGTTATTACATGTACTGAGGCAATGACGGGTGAAGATTTTGGTTATATGCTTCGAGAAATCCCTGGATTTATGTTTTGGCTTGGAGTAAATTCAGAATATGGTTTACATCATGCAAAATTAAAACCAGACGAAGAAGTGATTGAAAAGGCAATTACATTTTTAAGCCAATATGTAAAGTGGAAAGGGAATAGAAAATAAAACTTCCACTTTCTTGAAGGTTCCAAAAAACTTTTTGTTCTGAGGTGTAAGTAACGCTCGTATAGATTGATTTTAGACATTTATATACAAATGGAAGAATTAAAGTTAATTGTACTGTTTTAATAATGAGCAGGGGGTTTAGCCACTGCTCATTATTAATTATTTGACTAACTTATATATGTTTACTTTTAGTATGAAAAGTGTGTAAAATCAATGTGAAACATAGAAAAAAGGGTGGGGAATTACGTGCAAATTAGCAGTGCGATTTTATGTTTCGTCTTATATGCGTATGTTATTATTGCGGCGGTTTATTTTGGGATAAGTTTTTATGCCTATCGTCTAGTAGATAATAATGAATATGACGAAACATACAAATGGGTGAAGAGATATTTATCACCTGTACTAGAAATTATGAATGGGTTTGTGCTCTTTTTATTTATTGGATTAATTGCTTTTTCAACGAGTTTAGTAGGGAATAAAACTACGTTATTTGTATTGGGTATCATTATTTTTATGTTGTTAGGAATAAGGATTGGTAATACGGTCTTTTGGAATGAAAGAAAAGTAGATGGTTGGACGGGAATGTTAATTCCGTGCATGTTAGCTGCAATCGTGACAAATATAGAGCATGAATATTATCAATTACATTTTTGGCTTATTATCGTTTTAACAATTCTTTCTGTTTTGTATATAAGCACAGTAGTACTAACATATATTGCACATGAAAAAGGAGATGTTAAAGGCACTCGTTTCTTTAGAGGACGGGCATTATTTTGGAGTGTGCCGACGATGGTAGTTATCGCGCTTATTGCGATATTAGTAAATGGATATCAATTTTCTAATTGGCAACTATTTTTAGAAAATTGGTGGATCTTTATCTTTTCGTTTATTGCTTTTTTAGGTGCAACGCATTATTTATTCCATCAACATCATTACATATGGGCGTTGTTATTTGCATTCACACAGCTTCTATTTGCCTTTTTTGGTCAAGAAACATTATTATTCGTTTTTGAAACATTTAGTTCTTTTGGAAATATATTTGTATTTGCTATGCTACTTGTTGGTATCGCTTTTTACTTGCAACAATATTTTTATATACAAAAACAAAAATAAGAGCTAATCATAGTTTTTGTGACGCATATAAAGTGTGTTACACTGAAAATAAATAGTACTTGAAGTTATTGGAGGAATTCCCGTGGGTGAGAAAGAAAAAGAATTTGCTGTCATTGGACTTGGTCGCTTTGGTGGAAGTATTTGCCGAGAACTAGCTCAATTAGGTATGGAAGTAATGGCAATCGATTCAGATGAGGATAAAATTAATGAATTTGCAAATATAGCTTCGCATGCTGTAATTGCAGATTCAACAGATGAGATGGTATTAAAAAGCCTTGGTATTCGAAATTTTGATCACGTAGTCGTTGCTATTGGAGATAATTTAAATTCAAGTATTTTAACGACTTTGATTTTGAAAGAGTTGGGTGTAAAAAATATTACTGTAAAAGCTCAAAATGATTATCATGAAAAAGTGTTAAGTAAAATAGGTGCAGATCATATTGTGCATCCAGAACGTGATATGGGAAAAAGGATTGCTAATAATATTGCATCAAGCAATGTGCTAGACTACCTTGAGCTTTCAGATGAGCATAGTATTGTAGAGATTATTGCGAATAAAAAAATTGATGGGCACTCTTTAATTGAATTAGATATTCGTGCGAAGTTTGGATTGAATATTGTAGCAATTAAACGAGGCAAAGAAGTTATCGTATCCCCTCGAGCTACGGAGAATATTCAAGCAGGAGATATATTAATTGTCATTGGTCATGACGATGAAGTGGATCGATTTAAACACTTTTTAAGATAAGAGAAAAGAAAAGGACAATGCCTTCATGGCATTGTCCTTTTTCTTATATTTCCATAATGATTGGTAAAATCATTGGACGGCGTTTCGTTTTCTCATATAGGAATGGAGCTAATGTGTCTGTAATTTCATTTTTAATTTCAGACCATTGTGTTGTTTTACGCTCCATTACTTTTTCTAAATGAGTTGTAATTAATGTTTGTGCATCATTGATTAAATCGCTACTTTCACGCATGTAAACGAAACCGCGTGAGATGATATCAGGTCCTGCTGCAACTTTAAATTCTTTCATATCAATGCTTACAACTACAATTACAAGTCCTTCTTCAGAAAGGATACGACGATCGCGTAATACGATATTGCCAATATCTCCAATACCGTTTCCATCAATGTAGACCGAACCAGATGGGATTTTTCCAGCTACGCTAGCTTCATCCGAACGTAAAGCAAGAACATCGCCATTATCCATAATGAAGCAATTTTCTTCAGGGATGCCACAATCATTTGCTATGTTCATGTGCATACGCTGCATACGATATTCACCATGAATTGGCATGAAGTACTTCGGTTTAATTAGACGTAACATTAATTTTTGTTCTTCTTGTCCACCGTGTCCACTTGTATGGATATTTGAAAGTTTCCCATGAATTACATCAGCGCCAGCGCGGTACAACATGTTAATTGTACGACTTACGCTAATTGTATTTCCTGGAATTGGTGAAGAAGAGAAAACAACTGTATCTCCAGGAATAATTTGAATTTGGCGGTGTGTACCGTTTGCAATACGTGAAAGTGCTGCCATCGGTTCACCTTGACTACCTGTACATAAAATAACAACTTTATTAGCTGGTAAGCGGTTTAGTTGAGATGCATCTATGAATGTATCTTTCGGGCAACGAATATAACCAAGGTTTTGTCCAATTTCAATCGCTGCTTCCATACTTCGACCAAACACAGCTACTTTACGGTTGTTTTCAACAGCAGCTTCAACAACTTGTTGTAAGCGGTGAATATTTGATGCAAAGGTTGCGAATATAATCCGTCCTTCTACTTTACGGAAAATGTCTTGAATGCTATCACCAACGCGACGCTCAGACATAGTAAAGTTTGGAACTTCACTGTTCGTACTATCAGATAATAGACATAGTACGCCATCTTTACCGATTTCAGCCATTTTTGTTAAATCAGCTGGTTCACCAACTGGTGTGAAGTCAAATTTGAAGTCACCTGTATGAACAACTTGACCTTGAGGTGTTTTCACAACAACGCCGTACGAATCTGGAATACTGTGAGTTGTACGGAAGAAGGATACAGACGTTTTTTTGAATTTAATAACGTCATCTTCTTGAATCTCGTAAAGTTTTGCTTTACGAAGTAAGCCGTGTTCTTCTAATTTGTTTTTGATGAGTGCAATTGCTAATTTTCCGCCGTAAATTGGAATGTTCACTTGACGTAATAGGTAAGGGATTCCGCCGATATGATCTTCGTGACCATGTGTAATGAATAACCCTTTAATTTTATCTTCGTTTCGCACAAAATAAGTGTAGTCTGGTATTACATAATCGATTCCGAGAAGTTCGTCCTCTGGAAATTTAATTCCAGCATCAATTATAATAATTTCATCTTGAAATTGAACAGCGTATGTATTTTTACCGATTTCACCAAGCCCACCGAGAGCAAATACAGCAACTTGGTCGTTTTTTAGAAATTTCATATCGCTATACGATTTCCGCTAATGTTAAATCAGCGTTTTCTTTTTCATATTCAAGATGAGCGCCAGTAACAGACTGAACAAACTCGATATTATATGCGAACTTATTTAATTTTGTACGAACATCCTTTTCAGACGTAGCCTCTAAATATAAAACTTTTGTATTTTCACGTACTGGAACCTCAGTTAATTTTTCTTGATAAAATACTTTAAAAATCATTTGGAAAACCTCTCCTTGTCTATGTTTTGCATTATCTGTTACTTATTATAAAGCAAACAGTCACGATTTTCATGTTTTTTCGAATGAGAATGAAGAAAAAGCCCGAAATGGGCACAATTTAAGCGACTGTCTTTTTACGGACTAGACCATTTAAATAACGCTTGAGCTTTTTCTTCAGCTTCTTCAGCATGATTACTCCTTCCTTTCCTTATTTTAAACATGCCTATTACTAGTGAAAACTCTATCTCTGATATAAGAGATAGGACAAAAGTGAATGGTGAATCTTGTCCTTTCCCATACAGTGAAAGTTATTCTATAGTAACGATCAGTAGCCGTTAGTTATAGGTATAGTATGAGGAAGAATGGAAAAGAAAATTCATCCGAACAAGTATCTACATGTTTTACTAATATATATATGCAAAGTTTACAAATAAGGTCAGAAAGGGAACGCTTTCTTCACAGATGTTTAATATGTTATACTTTTTTTTAGAATTTGAAAAGTGATATTCAAAATAGGAATATAGAGTCTCAGAAAGGATTTTGACAAATGAATGATAAAATTGTCTTTTTTGATATTGATGGAACATTATTAGATCATGATAAAAAAATTCCGCAATCTACACGAGATGCAGTAAAACAGTTACAAGAAAAAGGTGTACATGTAGCAATTGCGACAGGGCGCGCGCCATTTATGTTCGAAGATATTCGTAAGGAACTTAATATACATAATTATGTTAGTTTTAATGGACAATATGTTGTCTTTGAAGATGAGGTAATATTTAATAATCCGTTACATCCAGATGCTTTACATAAGTTTACTCAGTTTGCAAAACAAGAAGGATATCCACTTGTATATCTTGACCATCAAGATATGAGAGCATCAGTGGAATATCATGATTATGTGAAAGAAGGCTTTGGAAGCTTAAACTTTGAGCATCCAGCATATGAGCCTAATTTTTATGAGGAACGTAATATTTATCAAACACTACTTTTTTGTGAAGTAAATGAAGAGGAAAAGTTTATTAATCATTATCCAGATTTCCATTTTATTCGTTGGCATGCATATTCAATGGATATCATTCCGAATGGTGGTTCTAAGGCAAAAGGAATTGAGAAATACATTGAAAAGTTAGGTTTTAATCGTGATCAAGTGTATGCATTTGGAGATGGCTTAAATGATTTAGAAATGATCGAAGCCGTTGGCACAGGTATTGTGATGGGAAATGGCCATGAAGACTTGAAAAAACTTGCAAATCATGTGACAAAGGATGTTAATGAAGACGGTATATATCATGGACTAAAGTGGGCTGGATTGCTATAAGTGAATATGGAACCCATTTAATAATAAAAAGGCGGAAGATTAACTTCCGCCTTTTTATTATTATCGCTCTAGAGGTTTGGAATCATCAGGAGCGGCAAAAGGATTTTCTTTATTGATATGGTCATAGAACATAACGCCATTTAAATGATCAATCTCGTGTTGGAATACGATTGCTGGTAAACCTTTTAAACGTAATTTTACTTCTTCTCCGTTAATAGAAGTTGCTTTTACTGTAATTCTTGTATAACGAGGAACATAACCAGGTACTTCGCGGTCTACAGATAGACAGCCTTCACCACCCTGTAAATATGTACGTTCAACAGAATGGCTAATGATTTTTGGATTGAATAATGCATGGCTATATAATGTACCATCCGCATCGGTTACATGAACTGCAATCATTTTTTTTGAAACACCGATTTGCGGAGCCGCTAATCCGATTCCAGGGCGTAAACTATATTTTTCAGCCATTTCAGGATCTTGGCTATTTATTACGAATTCAATCATTTCTTTTAAGGTAGTTGTATCTTCTTCGCTTGCCGGTAAGGACACCTCTTCTGCAACGTTGCGCAAAATAGGATCTCCTTCGCGAATAACATCTTTCATTGTAAGCATATGTAATCTCTCCTTTCCTCTTTAGTCTACCAAAGGAGATGGAAAAAGTCATCGGCAAGAAAGGGAAGGCATTTTGGAAATCGTTCTATTATAGAGTAGTTATGTATGTGATAAACAGAAAAAGACGGCAAAGCCGTCTTTTTCTTTCCATAGTTGTTTCGTTTTACAATTAGCGAATGCAAGCAGCACCAACGATAATTAAAAGAATAAACAACACAACGATTAAGGCGAAGCCGCGTCCAGACCCGCCACAAGAACCGCCATAACCGTAGGAAGGATATGAACAAGTTGGATAGCAATATGAGTATCCGTACATGAGATGACCTCCTTTATCATTTCCCGCTAATACTGCGGTTACTATAATGTATGGAAGAGAGGGTAGAAATGTATAGGTATTTACCTAAAAAAGGAAGAGTAGTTTGTATATTTTTGTTACGAAGAGAGAAAAACTAAAGAGAATTAAATCGTTTACATATTATTCTAAGAGAAAAAATAAGTGAAAAAGGGAATAATATAACAGTAGGTCAATGCTTACTAATACAGATGTAAAAAATAAAAACACGTTTGTGTAGTAGAAACCTGCATATTATTTATAAAAAAACGTATTCAAAGTAATTGACATCGTAATTAGAATAGTTGTAAACTAAAAAACGTGATCAAGATTGTATTAATATGTTTCTGAAAAAACATTAGTACAGATTGTTAGGTACACAAAATTATTCTCAACCGACATACAAACATGTTGGTTTACATCGTTGCGCTTTTTAAACTGGAAAATAGCCAGTGAAAGCGTTTCAGAATATGGTTCAAGAGAGGAAGAGGTGAACGGAATGGGTACTAAAACAAAAAAGACCCTATTTAATGTTGATGAGCAAATGAAAGCTATCGCAGCTCAATTTGAAACATTACAAATTTTAAATGAAAACGGTGAAGTTGTGAATGAAGCAGCTATGCCTGAATTATCTGATGATCAATTAAAAGAATTAATGCGTCGTATGGTGTATACTCGCGTATTAGATCAACGTTCTATTTCTTTAAACCGTCAAGGACGTTTAGGTTTCTACGCACCTACAGCTGGACAAGAAGCTTCTCAATTAGCAAGTCATTTCGCACTTGAAGCAGAAGACTTCATCTTACCAGGATACCGTGATGTACCACAATTAGTATGGCACGGATTACCATTATACCAAGCATTCTTATTCTCTCGTGGACACTTCATGGGTAACCAAATGCCTGAGAATGTAAATGCATTAGCTCCACAGATCATTATCGGTGCGCAAATCATCCAAACTGCTGGTGTTGCGTTAGGTATGAAACTACGTGGTAAAAAATCTGTTGCAATTACTTACACTGGTGACGGTGGTGCTTCACAAGGTGACTTCTACGAAGGTATGAACTTTGCAGGTGCATTCAAAGCTCCAGCAATCTTCGTTGTTCAAAACAACCGTTATGCAATCTCTACTCCAGTAGAAAAGCAATCTGCAGCTAAAACTGTAGCACAAAAAGCAGTAGCAGCAGGTATTTACGGAATTCAAGTAGACGGTATGGATCCATTAGCTGTATACGCAGCAACTGCTTTCGCTCGTGAGCGCGCAGTAAATGGCGAAGGCCCTACTTTAATCGAGACTTTAACATTCCGTTACGGTCCACATACAATGGCTGGTGATGACCCAACTCGTTACCGTACAAAAGATATCGAAAACGAATGGGAACAAAAAGACCCAATCGTACGCTTCCGTAAGTTCTTAGAAGCTAAAGGCCTATGGTCTCAAGAAGTTGAAGAGACAGTAATCGAAGAAGCAAAAGAAGATATCAAACAAGCAATTGCTAAGGCTGACCAAGCTCCAAAACAAAAAGTAACTGATTTAATGGAAATCATGTACGAAAAAATGCCTTACAACTTAGCTGAACAATATGAAATCTACAAAGAAAAGGAGTCGAAGTAAGCCATGGCTCAAATGACAATGATTCAAGCAATCACTGATGCTTTACGCGTTGAAATGAAAAATGACCCTAATGTACTTGTATTTGGTGAAGACGTTGGTGTAAACGGCGGTGTATTCCGTGCTACTGAAGGTTTACAAGCTGAATTTGGTGAAGATCGTGTAATGGATACTCCACTTGCAGAGTCTGGTATTGGTGGACTTGCAGTTGGTCTTGCACTTGAAGGATTCCGTCCAGTTCCAGAAATCCAATTCTTCGGTTTCGTTTATGAAGTAATGGATTCAATTTCTGGTCAATTAGCTCGTATGCGTTACCGTTCTGGTGGACGTTGGACTGCTCCAGTAACAGTTCGTTCTCCATTCGGTGGTGGTGTTCATACTCCTGAACTTCATGCTGATAGCTTAGAAGGATTAGTGGCTCAACAACCTGGTCTAAAAGTTGTTATTCCATCTACTCCATACGATGCTAAAGGTCTTTTAATCTCTGCGATTCGTGACAACGATCCAGTTATCTACTTAGAGCATATGAAATTGTACCGTTCATTCCGTCAAGAGGTACCAGAAGGTGATTACACAATTGATTTAGGTAAAGCTGATATCAAACGTGAAGGTACAGATGTATCTGTTATCGCTTACGGTGCTATGGTTCACGCTGCATTAAAAGCTGCTGAAGAACTTGAAAAAGAAGGTATCTCTTTAGAGGTTGTTGACTTACGTACAGTTCAACCATTAGATATCGAAACAATCATCGCTTCTGTTGAAAAAACAGGTCGCGTAGTTGTAGTTCAAGAAGCTCAAAAACAAGCTGGTATTGCAGCTAACGTTGTAGCGGAAATTAACGACCGTGCAATCTTAAACTTAGAAGCTCCAGTTGTACGTGTTGCAGCTGCTGATACAGTATTCCCATTCTCTCAAGCAGAGAGCGTATGGTTACCAAACCACAAAGATATTGTTGAAGCTGTAAACAAAGTAATGAACTTCTAATTTTTAGCTTTTCATGTGCAAAAGAAATCAGCACATGCTGGTTTCTTTTGTACATATTCCATAATAATGAAATGAATCAGGGGGCTGAATTCCGTGGCATTTGAATTTAAACTACCAGATATCGGTGAAGGTATCCACGAAGGTGAAATCGTAAAATGGTTTATTAAACCAGGCGATGAAGTAAACGAAGACGATGTACTTCTTGAAGTACAAAATGATAAAGCAGTAGTAGAAATCCCTTCTCCTGTTAAAGGTAAAGTACTTGAAGTACTTGTAGAAGAAGGAACAGTTGCAATCGTAGGAGATACATTAATTAAATTTGATGCTCCTGGATACGAAAACCTTAAATTTAAAGGTGACGATCATGATGAAGCTCCAAAAGCTGAAGAAGCAGCAGTAGAAGCTCCAGCAGCGGAAGCTACTCCAGCAGCAACTGCAGAAGTAGTAAATGAGCGCGTAATCGCTATGCCATCTGTTCGTAAATACGCTCGTGAAAAAGGTGTAGACATTCATAAAGTAGCTGGTACTGGTAAGAATGGCCGTATCGTAAAAGCTGACATCGATGCATTTGCAAATGGTGGACAAACTGTAGCAGCAACTGAGGCTCCAGCAGCAGTAGAAGCTACTCCAGCAGCAGCGAAAGAAGAAGCACCAAAAGCACAACCAATCCCAGCTGGTGAATATCCAGAAACTCGTGAGAAAATGAGTGGTATCCGTAAAGCGATTGCGAAAGCAATGGTTAACTCTAAACACACAGCTCCTCACGTAACATTAATGGACGAAGTAGATGTAACAGAACTTGTTGCTCACCGTAAGAAGTTCAAAGCAGTAGCAGCTGACAAAGGTATTAAATTAACTTACCTTCCGTACGTTGTTAAAGCTTTAACATCTGCATTACGTGAATACCCAATGTTAAACACTTCTTTAGACGATGCATCTCAAGAAGTAGTTCATAAACATTACTTCAATATCGGTATCGCAGCTGATACAGACAAAGGTCTATTAGTACCAGTTGTTAAAGATACAGATCGTAAGTCTATCTTCACAATCTCTAACGAGATCAATGATCTTGCTGGTAAAGCACGTGAAGGTCGTCTAGCTCCAGCTGAAATGAAAGGTGCTTCTTGCACAATTACAAACATTGGTTCTGCAGGTGGACAATGGTTCACTCCAGTTATCAACCACCCAGAAGTAGCAATCCTTGGTATCGGCCGTATCGCTGAAAAACCAGTTGTGAAAAACGGTGAGATCGTTGCAGCTCCAGTATTAGCATTATCTCTAAGCTTTGACCATCGTTTAATTGACGGTGCAACTGCTCAAAAAGCGTTAAACCAAATTAAACGTCTATTGAATGACCCACAATTATTAGTAATGGAGGCGTAATAACAATGGTAGTAGGAGATTTCCCAATTGAATTAGATACAGTCGTTGTTGGTGCAGGTCCTGGTGGATACGTTGCGGCAATTCGTGCAGCACAATTAGGTCAAAAGGTAGCAATCATTGAAAAAGCTAACCTTGGTGGCGTATGCTTAAACGTTGGATGTATTCCTTCAAAAGCGTTAATCAATGCAGGTCATCGTTATGAGAATGCAATGCATTCTGATGACATGGGTATTACTGCAGAAAACGTAAAAGTTGACTTTACAAAAGTTCAAGAATGGAAAAACGGCGTAGTTAAGAAATTAACTGGCGGTGTTGAAGGCCTTCTTAAAGGTAACAAAGTTGAAATCATTCGCGGTGAAGCTTACTTCGTAGATGCTAATACATTACGCGTTATGACTGAAGATGCAGCTCAAACTTATACGTTTAAAAATGCTGTTCTTGCAACTGGTTCTACACCAATCGAAATTCCAGGATTCAAATACTCTAAACGTGTTATCAACTCTACAGGTGCTTTAAGCTTACCTGAAATTCCTAAAAAACTTGTTGTAATCGGCGGCGGTTACATCGGTATGGAATTAGGTACTGCATATGCTAACTTCGGTACAGAAGTTACTGTAGTAGAAGCTGGCGACGAAATCTTAGCTGGTTTCGAAAAAGCTATGAGCTCTGTTGTTAAACGCGCTCTACAGAAAAAAGGTAACGTAAATATCCATACAAAAGCTATGGCTAAAGGCGTTGAAGAGACAGAAACTGGCGTAAAAGTTAGCTTTGAGGTTAAAGGTGAAATCCAAACTGTAGAAGCAGATTACGTATTAGTAACTGTAGGTCGTCGTCCAAACACTCAAGAAATCGGTCTTGAGCAAGTTGGAGTTAAAATGACTGACCGCGGCATCATCGAAATCGATGAGCAATGTCGTACAAATGTACCAAACATCTATGCAATCGGTGATATCGTTCCTGGACCACCATTAGCTCACAAAGCTTCTTACGAAGGTAAAGTAGCTGTAGAAGCAATTAGTGGCCATGCATCAGCTATCGATTACATCGGAATTCCTGCAGTATGCTTCACTGATCCAGAATTAGCATCTGTTGGTTACACTAAAAAACAAGCTGAAGAAGCTGGAATGACTGTAACTGTATCTAAGTTCCCATTCGCTGCTAACGGTCGTGCATTATCATTAAACAGCACTGACGGTTTCTTACAACTTGTAACACGTAAAGAAGATGGTCTTCTTGTAGGTGCTCAAGTTGCAGGTGCAGGTGCTTCTGATATTATCTCTGAGATTGGTTTAGCTATCGAAGCTGGAATGACAGCTGAAGATATCGCTCAAACAATCCATGCTCACCCAACATTAGGTGAAATCACAATGGAAGCAGCTGAAGTTGCTCTTGGAATGCCAATTCACATTGTAAAATAATTTAAGTAATGTAAATAGCCCTTCTCTTATTGTAAGAGAGGGGCTATTTTTATTTTCATCAAATGACTTGCAAGGTCTTTAAACGTACTTGTCGAATGAATATATAATACTTTAACAAATGATTCCGGCTTAACTTACTTCAAAGGTAATATATATCATCCTATAATATGTAATTGATTCAAACGTAACCCCATATATTAATAAAATAGAGCATGTCAAAGGAGAAGGTTCCATGAAAATATTACATGTTATATTTTATCATTTACTACTATGGAGTGGCTTTTCCACTGTATTAACATTATCGAATGGTGATAAGTTTCATTATAAAGTTATTCTTTTTTTCGTATTTCTATATTTAGCCTATGTAATAGCATATTTTGTATTGCACGTAAGAAAGCAAGCTTTATTTCTTACATGTTCGAATTGTATATTATTTTTAATCATATTATCTATTTTTTAAATTAGCGTTTATAAAAATACATTGTTCTTCCATTAAATAATTGTAACTCTCCTTCTAATTTCTTCGCTAAAAAACGGCAAAATTCATTTGCTTTCCCTTTGTCACCAAATGTTGCATTAGGTGGTAAAGAAACTTGGATGAAAGATTGTTCATTTTCTATACCAACACCAATATAAATTGAGTCATACCGGTCGTGATTGGATTGAAGTTTTAATGTTGTTGTAGATGTATCTAAAATTTCATAAGGAAAAGCGGTATTTGTATACGTGTAATTAATTTGGGCACCAGTTTTAGAAGTAACTGTTTTATAATAATGAAAAAGTTGTTTTATATCATCTATTGAAACTGATTGTTGGTTGGATTTCGGTACAAGCGTAATAAAGGCGTGTTGCATATAAGTTCCCCCTAACTTAGTAGAATACTATCATTCTACATCCTACTGAATTTTTTGACAATTAAAAGGAGTATTACATGTTTTGTTTAATATACTATTAATGAAACGTGATGTAGAAAGGTGGAAACCAATGTTTGAAAAGTTGTATGATGAGCATGAAAGTGTGAAGGTACGATTTTTAGGGTTTATGACACATGATACACGTTATGATTTTGGTGTTATTTATACAAATATGTTTTTTGGAAAGCCGCTCATTGTTTGTATGCAAACAGGAAGGTCTACTTTACTCGGACGAGATGATGTAGAGAATGTTCAATATATACAGGAGATTTTTAAATTAGGATCAGAAGAGGAAGCAAAGGAGTTAGCTCAGTTTTTCAAATTTCTAGTTCCGTCAACTTCTTTACATGCGGAATATGAAGAATAATTAATGTGAAACAGTCGTACTTATAAATATGGCTGTTTTTTATTTGAATATCGCATACTAATTTAAATTTAAAATATTTAATGTGTTATACTAAAAACCTATTGACGTAAAAAGTATAACATATTAAAATAAAGACAGAAAGTTAAGCGGTTACAAAAAGTTTTTGGGATTATAAACTTAGGGGGAAATGAAAAATGGGAACAATCGTATGTCAAGATTGTGAAGGTACAATTGCACACTTCGAAGATGAGAAAGTAACGGTACTTTACGGGAAATGTGGATCTTGCGGATGTGATCACACAGAGCATACAAAAGCCCAATAATTGATAGGAAATGGACAGCTAAAAGTTTTTAGGACCATAAACTTAGGGGGAAATGAAAAATGGGAACAATCGTATGCCAAGTATGTCAAGGAACAATCGGACATTTTGAAGATGAGAAAACGACGGTACTTTACGGAAAATGCGGAACAAATTGTGACTGTGCTAGAAAAGATAATGCGAAAGCTTAATGATAAATAAATAGATTACTATTGAAACTCAGGGGGAAATGAAAATGGGAACAATCGTATGCCAAGTATGTGAAGGAACAATTGGACATTTTGAAGATGAAAAATCAACAGTACTATACGGGAAATGTGGATCTCATTGCGAATGTGACCATAAAGAACATACAAAAGCTTAATAATAAGAAAAAGCGCCTACATGTGTAGGCGCTTTTTTTAATAAATTGTAGTTGTATGACCAACTGTTGCAACGATTGCATCATCCCTAATCGGAATAAAGCTTATGGAGGTCTGTGGTGTACTAGAAGAAGCGTATTGGCTCATTATACGACTATCGATACGGGTAATAGTATCGGTCAAGAAAGCTGAAATAAAAGCGTAAGGGACTCGTCGTTCATTTAATGAATAAATAATTTCTTCTTTTGTTTTTACACCTACGCCATGCCCGTAAAAAAAGAAATTTCCTAAATAGATTGTATTTTCTCCTTGCCATTCAATCGTAGCTGGATTTACTTGTGGGTTTTTAAAGTAAACGAGGTCACCTGGAACAAGATCGCCACCGTTTTTTGTTATAAGCCTTAGATCTTGGTCGTAGTCCCATGTATAAAGTAAAAGGTTTGCAAATAGACGATTGAAAGTTTCTTCCTCATACAATGATAGTAAAGCTTTATAAAAAATAATGATCATAGCGGTTGCGCATTCAGTTCCATATAGTTTTCCGTTTTTGAAAATATCCTGTATGGCAATAGAAGGTGGTATGTTTGGAAGAAGCTCGAATCCCCCAAGAGACGTTCTTTTCCAATACTGGGGGTTGCAAAAGGATTGTTGAAATGTACGAAACTGAAATCCACTTTGAAAAAGCTCTAGTGCAGAGATAATAATATTAACTCGTAAATTGAGATCAAAGCTGAGTTCATCAGCTGTTCGGAAGGAATAAACTTCTTGATTTCCTGCCATTATTGATAAAATTTGTTGTTTCTCTGCTGCAAATGGCTCATATTCATTTGTAATATAAGGATGTACAATAGAACGGCCTATTACAATCATAATAGTATCCCCACCTATACGTTACATTCTTAAGTATCGTATGAAGAAAAGGAAAAAAGGTGAAAAAAAAGCCTATCAACTGATAGGCTTGTACTCTTTAATAACACGTAATGTTTGTAATGTCATATCTTCAGGACCTTGTACAGGTAAACCTGCTTCTAAGTTTTTACGAATATACTCTAAGTTTTCTTGTGTAATAATTTCCCCCGGAGTAAAGATTGGAATCCCTGGCGGATAAACCATAACAAAATCAGCTATAATACGACCCGCTGCATTTTCAAATGGAATGACTTCTGTTTCCGAATAAAAAGCATCTCGAGGAGAAAGTGCTAGCACTGGAATTTCTGGAATCTCTACTTGTACTTGAACACCTTTATCTGCCCTATTTCTAAATGTTGCTGCTAAATCTTGTAATGCTGCAATAAGTGTATTTGTATCACTTTCTGTATCTCCCAAAGTGATAAGACATAGTATGTTGTATAGATCTGAGAGTTCTACTTCAATGTTATATTGCTCTCTAAGCCATACTTCAGCTTGGTGGCCGGTAATACCTAAATCTTTTACAGATACAATTATCTTTGTAGGATCATAGTTAAAGGTAGCATCTGTACCTAACATTTCTTTTCCAGGACAGTAAAGATGCTCAATAGAATTTATAGCATCACGAACATGCTCAGCTAATTGTATTGTTTGTTCTATGAGTGCTGTTCCTTCTGTAGCAAGACGTTTTCTCGCAACATCAAGGGATGCTAACAAGATGTAAGAAGTTGATGTAGTTGTAAGCATGCTAATAATAGATTGGACATGCTTTACATTCACTAAGCCTTCTTTCACATTAAGAATAGAACTTTGAGTTAAAGAGCCTCCTAATTTGTGAACACTTGTTGCTGCCATATCCGCACCAGCTTGCATCGCTGACATAGGTAATTCATCGTGAAAATGAATATGAACACCATGAGCTTCGTCGACTAGTACAGGGATGTCATAAGAATGTGCTAATTGTACAATCTGTTCTAAGTCTGCAGCAAACCCAAAGTACGTTGGGTTAATAACAAGTAAGCCCTTTGCATCTGAGTGCTCTTCAAGTGCTTTTTTGACAGATTGAATTGTGATTCCATGAGAAATACCGAGCTTCGGATCGATTTCAGGATGCATGAAAATCGGTTTTGCACCTGAGAAAATAATAGCTGACATTACTGATTTATGCACGTTTCGTGGTACTAGGATTTTGTCACCAGGACCGCAAACGCTCATCACCATTGTCATAATAGCGCCACTTGTACCTTGAATAGAAAAGAAAGTATGATCTGCACCGAATGCGGCTGCTGCTAAATCTTGTGCTTCTTTAATCATACCTTTTGGATGATGTAAATCATCGAGTGGCGCAATATTAATTAAATCAATTGCTAATGCATTATGCCCAATAAATTCGCGAAATGTAGGATCCATGCCCTGTCCTTTTTTATGACCAGGAATATGGAATTGAATTGGATTTCGCTTACTGTGCTCAACTAAAGCGGTAAACAATGGTGTTTCGTATTGGGACAATCTATACACCCCTTCTTCTTCATAATATTTAGTGTAATTTGTTTTATATAATCCTGCTCTAAAAAAGTGTAGCCCTTTTTAGAATAAGGCTTGTTTTTCTGCCATTCAAAAAATCGTTTTTGAGATGGTAGCTTCACTTTATTTTCTATAAAACAAAAGCATTATATCACCAATAATTATAGATGTATAGAAAAAAATCTTTTTAAGGTGAGTATGTTTAATAGTTAGCCTCAACTAATGAATAGAGGAAGACAATTCCATTAAAATGAATAAATAGTGTATAATGCAGAGTGGCTATAATGAAGAATAAAATATTCTCTTTAAGATAGCATAATGAAACAAGAAGAAATGATAAATGAGGTGCGAAATGGAATATCAATATCCGTTAGATTATGATTGGTCAAATGAGGAAATGGTTACAATGGTGAAGTTTTATGAAGCGATTGAGAAAGCTTACGAAAAAGGAATTATAAGAGAAGAGTTAATGGGTTTATATCGTCGTTTTAAAGAGATTGTTCCATCGAAAGCAGAAGAAAAGAAAATTGATAAAGAATTTCAAGAAGTAAGTGGATACTCTATATATCGTGCTATTCAAAGGGCAAAAGAAGTCGAAGAACAAAAGCTTGTGAAAATGTAAAAAATATTTTGAAAAATAAAAACTGAAGTGATATAATGTGATAACAACTAAAAACGGACAATATAAATTGTCCGTTTTCTACTATCGATTACAAAGTGCATATAAAGGAAGGAGTGATTGCATCGTAGATTCAATCTTAGCAAGGAATTGTTCGTTGGTCATTGCTGAAAACTCCTCTGGTGATATATGAATACCAACTAATAATTCTGCTTTTTTTACAGTAGCTAATCGTTCAATCATCTTTTGTAAGTCTTCGGTTTCAAGTGTTTTATGTAATTTCACACTTGGTTTAGTATGGTCAATGGACCAAACGAAGTCATTTGGAATATTTGTTTTTAAATCATTTAAATGTTCTAAGAAGGCATGAGCCGTCTCAACTTTTTGTGGACACTCATAGATTAAACCAAAGTATATGAAGGCATGAGTACCCCATAAGCCGATTTGGAAATGCGGTAGCATTTTATATCCTCGTTTATTTGTTGAAAAAGCAACCCAAGTATCGTTTGGTGGATTGACTTTGCGGCGTGCGTGTTTTGCAACATGATAAAAAAAGTTCTCATCAGTTTGTTTGGATAAGTATTCTGCAAATTGTTCCCCTAAAGCTTCTAGCTTAGGATGAATGTTCGTTTTAATTGCACTCATTCGTTCTTCGAGACCATCAACTGTAAAGACATCAAAATCAGTTGACTTGAATGTTTGAATTGTCATGATTGTTCCTCCAACTCCTATTTTGCTTTTATTTTAGCATAGCTTGTACTATTCATAAAAAAAACAGCACAAAAAAATTTAAATAAAAAAATATAATTTTGTTGCATAGATGATTTATCCAACATAGTATAGTATAAAACAAAAAATCAGAAAATTTAATTAATTCTAGTCCGAGGGCAGACGAATATTGGGAGGAGGCAAATAATATGAGACAGGTGATTAATGCGTTAAAGAGAACAGATGCTGAAAAGAGAATACCGGTGCTACGTTTGGAGCTAGATTATGAATTAGCAACTTTATATGATGCGATGATGGAAGATGATAACCAGAAAAAAGAAGAGTGTGTACAAAAGTTAGAAGTGTTAAGACTTGAAATGATTCGTTTAGAAGCGTAATAATAGTATATGTATAAAAAATTAGTTGGTGCGAACCTTATAAAGGGTTCGTTTTTTCTGTGAACAGTATAGATCGGAGTGTTTAAACATGCAAGAAGTATGGAAAGACATCGATGCACACGCCAAACGGTGGATTCGGGATGCAGGAGAGCATTTAATGGCATCAATGAAAAAAGCACTTATTATAGAAACAAAATCAAATGCAGCTGACTTAGTTACAAATATGGACCGAGAGATAGAACAGTTTTTAATTGGGAAAATTAAAGAAACATTCCCGAATCATAATATTTTAGGAGAAGAGGGTTATGGAGACGAGATAACGTCTTCTGACGGGGTTGTTTGGTTAATTGATCCAATTGACGGCACGATGAACTTTGTTCATCAAAAAAGAAATTTTGCGATTTCAATTGGGATTTATGAGAACGGTATCGGAAAGATTGGACTTATATATGATCCAGTGCATGATGAACTATATCATGCAGTCAAGGGATCTGGAGCTTTTTGTAATGATATATCAATTCCTCCATTGGAAAAAGGAACTGTAGAGCAAGGTATTGTAGCTTTAAATGCGATATGGCTTACGGATAATCCATTGCTTAATATGGAAAGTATGATGGCACTTGTTAAGAAAGCAAGGGGCACAAGGTCATATGGCTGTGCAGCGTTAGAGATGGTATACGTTGCAACAGGAAGAATAGATGCATATGTAACGCCGAGATTATCACCATGGGATTTTGGCGGAGGGCAGATAATTGTAGAAGAAGTTGGAGGTAAGGTGACGACATTCTCTGGAGCGCCACTTTCTATCATAGAGAAGAGCAGTGTGTTAGTTGCAAAACCAGGAGTGTATGAAGAAGTGTTATCGTTTATATGAGAGCAACAAAAAAAGTAAGAGGCTGTGTATAAGCTTCTTACTTTTTAGCGTTATTGTGATTTGCGCATTTTTCTTTTTGTTACAAAACCGTATCCAACTGTAACAAATGTGCCGATAATGCAAATAATAATACCGATTGGACTATTTTCAGCAATCATAATGCCGATACCGATTAAGAAAATAACACCGATAATTGCAGTTAATAAAAAGCGATATTGAATGTGTTCCATTTCTTCACCCTCCAATCTCATTTTACTTTCACAAAAGTAAGAATACAACTATATTTTCATTCTTGCTTTTATTTTAATTGCTATTGTATCCCCTTCGCTCTTATAATAGAGAAGGATTAAAAAGACATTAGGAGTTGGACATGTTGAAAAAACGACAAGATTTACGTAATATAGCAATTATTGCCCACGTTGACCATGGTAAAACAACACTTGTTGACCAGTTATTACGTCAAGCGGGGACTTTCCGTGCGAACGAACACGTTGAAGAACGCGCAATGGATTCAAATGATCTAGAAAGAGAACGCGGTATTACAATTTTAGCGAAAAATACAGCGATTCACTATGAAGATAAAAGAATTAACATTTTAGATACACCTGGTCACGCTGACTTCGGTGGAGAAGTAGAACGTATCATGAAAATGGTTGATGGTGTTTTACTTGTTGTTGATGCATATGAAGGTTGTATGCCACAAACACGATTTGTTTTAAAGAAAGCTCTTGAGCAAAACTTAACTCCAATCGTAGTTGTAAACAAAATTGACCGTGACTTCGCTCGTCCAGATGAAGTAGTTGATGAAGTAATCGACTTATTCATTGAGCTTGGTGCAAACGAAGATCAATTAGAGTTCCCAGTTGTATTTGCATCAGCAATGAACGGAACAGCAAGCTTAGATTCAAATCCAGCAAATCAAGAAGAGAATATGAAATCATTATTCGATACAATTATCGAACATATTCCAGCACCAATTGATAACAGCGAAGAGCCACTTCAATTCCAAGTAGCACTTCTTGATTACAACGACTACGTTGGACGTATTGGAGTTGGTCGCGTATTCCGCGGTACAATGAAGGTTGGACAACAAGTTGCTTTAATGAAAGTAGACGGAAGCGTGAAGCAATTCCGCGTAACGAAATTATTCGGTTACATGGGATTAAAACGTCAAGAAATTGAAGAAGCAAAAGCAGGGGACTTAGTAGCCGTTTCTGGTATGGAAGACATTAACGTAGGTGAAACAGTATGTCCAGTTGAACATCAAGATGCGTTACCATTATTACGTATTGATGAGCCAACACTACAAATGACGTTCCTTGTAAATAACAGCCCATTTGCAGGTCGTGAAGGTAAATACATTACATCTCGTAAAATTGAAGAGCGTCTTCGTTCACAATTAGAAACAGATGTAAGTTTACGTGTAGATAATACAGATTCTCCTGATGCGTGGATCGTATCTGGACGTGGGGAACTACATTTATCTATCTTAATTGAAAACATGCGTCGTGAAGGTTATGAATTACAAGTATCTAAGCCAGAAGTAATCATTAAAGAAGTTGATGGCGTAAGATGTGAGCCTGTAGAGCGCGTACAAATCGATGTACCTGAAGAATACACTGGTTCTATTATGGAATCTATGGGTGCACGTAAAGGTGAAATGTTAGATATGGTGAATAACGGAAACGGTCAAGTTCGCCTTACTTTCATGGTTCCAGCACGTGGTTTAATTGGTTACACAACAGAATTCTTAACATTAACTCGTGGTTACGGTATTTTAAACCATACATTCGATTGCTACCAACCAGTACACGCTGGACAAGTTGGTGGACGTCGCCAAGGTGTTCTAGTTTCACTTGAAACAGGAAAAGCATCACAATATGGTATTATGCAAGTTGAAGACCGTGGTGTAATCTTCGTTGAACCAGGTACAGAAGTATATGCTGGTATGATTGTCGGAGAACACACTCGTGAGAACGACTTAACAGTTAACGTTGTGAAAATGAAACAACAAACTAACATTCGTTCTGCGACGAAAGATCAAACTTCAACAATGAAGAAACCACGCCTAATGACTTTAGAAGAATCATTAGAGTACTTAAACGATGACGAGTTCTGTGAAGTAACTCCAGAATCAATTCGTCTACGTAAAAAGATTCTTGATAAGAGTGAGCGCGAAAGAGCTGCTAAGAAAAAGAAATCTGTTGAAGCGTAAAAATAAAAAAACAACGCCCTTTATAAAGGGCGTTGTTTTTTTATTTTGTTTATTTTTTTAGAATATTTACTCTTTTTTGTGGACAGTATTTTTTTTGCGAGTTACTCTTGTATTAAGTGTATAAAGAAAATTGCATTTTACTGCTAGGGGGGAAGAGTGTGTTAGAAAGGATGTCTTTTTTTGCAAAATTGTGTAAGGTAGATGAAAATCCAGAGTTAGGAATGTGGTTACTTTATGGGACGATTATTATATTAAGTGCTCTCGTTTATAATTTAGGGTTTGCTAGAAAGTTGTCTGTACTAAAAAATATTGTGATATACATATCATTAGCAATTGGATGCACAGTATTAACCTTTTTTGCTGTGTTTTTACCTGTTGGAGAAGGACTTGTTGTAGCGGCAATTGTACTTGGAATTTATAGACTGCGTTTGCGTCAAGCGAAACAACAAAAAGCAGGATAAGAAAGGGGAGTTTTCATGCGTTCAGTACAAGATGCACTATATAATTGGTTAACAATTAAAACAGTTGCGGAAGCACGTCCAGATGATAGTGCTGCAAAAGAAACATATTTGTTATTTCAAAATATGGTATATGAAGAACATAAATTAAGAAATGTGGAAGTCGAAAAGAACGAGGAAATGTATTTAATTACATATGAAATAAATGGAGAACGGAAATCTGCAAGGTTTCCGTTAGAAGCCATTGATTGTTTTTTGGATCAGATGAATCGTGAACCAGAAAAATATAAATAAGTCCTTATCTATATGAGTAAGGACTTATTTACATTTTACCAATCATCTTCGATTTTTTTATCACGATATAATCGGAAATTACCACTTGCATGACGTTCCATTGTACGCTCTGCAATTCGTTCCGAACATTCCATGCACATATATGTATGAATAGGGCGATTACGCAGTTTTTTTGCCATAGGATTTTCATCATCTAACATATCTTTTTTATCACAAATCATACATTTGACTCTCATTTCGTCACCTCAATACGAATTCTATCAGTATAAGTATATCATGGAAGTATAATGTTTTTGAATAATAGTGGGAAAAAATAATATTTTCGCAAT
Source organism: Bacillus cereus group sp. BfR-BA-01356 (assembly GCF_022663635.1). Classification (NCBI taxonomy): domain Bacteria; kingdom Bacillati; phylum Bacillota; class Bacilli; order Caryophanales; family Bacillaceae; genus Bacillus; species Bacillus cereus group sp. BfR-BA-01356. The sequence goes on from NZ_JAKUFX010000009.1 coordinate 62,767, forward strand.
TCGAAAAATAAGTTATGATAAGGATATACCAAGTATATTTGGAGGTGAAAATATGGCGAATGTAGTAGAGCCTACCTTAACAGAGGATTTAGTACAAACGTTGCGTAAAGAGTGTATTGTTATGATAGCAACGACAGATTTCGAAAAACAAGTTCCTAACGTAAGTGCTATTTCTTGGGTGTATGCAGTGAGTAAAACTAGTATTCGATTTGCAGTAGATCAACGTTCACGTATTGTGGAAAATATACGTCATAATACAGGTGTGGTATTGACTATAATGGCGAATGAATCCGTATTTTCTATAAGTGGTGCAGGTGAAATTTTGACAGATAGAATGGAAGGTATTTCTCTAAAATTAACTGTAATAGAAGTAAAGGTGCAAGAAGTGCGTGATGTTATGTTTTATGGAGCGAAACTTGCAATTGAACCAACATATGAAAAAACATATGATCTTCGGGCAGCGAAAAAGCTGGATAACGAAGTCTTAGTAGGGATAAGAGAATTATAAAGATGCTAAATAAGAAATTCGTTTATTCACTTTTGTAGTCGGTTATTGTGATTTAACGTTAATAATTATAATAAAAAGTAATATATTGAATAGAAATGAATAAAGAATAAATAAAAGGTTTAATGACTATGATTTTCGATTCTACCTCGTTTACACGGTACATATAATTATAACAATGGTTCGTCCATATTTTATGGATGAAACCCTTGTTCTACAAATTTAAAAGTGGAGTCAGGGGGTAACAGGTTGGATAAAATTTATGTGTTAGATACGAATGTACTTTTGCAGGATCCTTTATCTATTTTTTCATTTGAAACCAATGAAGTAGTGATTCCAGCAGTTGTATTAGAAGAGGTTGATTCGAAAAAACGTTATATGGATGAAGTAGGAAGAAACGCTCGTTATGTATCTAAGTTAATAGATAAATTTCGTGAAATAGGAAAGCTGCATGAAAGTATCCCGCTAGAAAACGGCGGAACATTTCGTATTGAATTGAACCATCGTTCATTTGTGCAACTACAAGATATTTTTGTAGAAAAAACAAATGATAATCGAATTTTAGCTGTAGCAAAAAATCTATCTTTAGAAGAACAGGAAAAAGAGGACGGGAAGTCTGTTATTTTAGTAAGTAAAGATGTACTCGTAAGGGTAAAAGCTGATGCAATTGGTTTGAAGGCTGAAGATTATTTAAGTGATCGCGTAATTGAAGTAGAAAATATATATTCTGGTTTTTTAGAAGGATATATATCAAAAGAACAATTGGATTATTTTTATGAGAAAGGTGAATTGCCTCTATCTGAAATTGCGAATCATCCTTTTTACCCAAATCAATTTGTAGTAATGAAAGATGCATTAGGGGGCTCTAGTTCTGCGCTTGGCATTGTGGATCACTTAGGGAAGAAGGTAAAGAAACTTATTTTTCACAATGAACAAGTGTGGGGGATACGACCACGAAACGTGCAGCAAATTATGGGATTAGAATTGTTGCTTCGTGAAGATATTCCGCTTGTAACGTTAACGGGGAAAGCCGGCACAGGAAAAACGTTACTTGCGTTAGCTTCGGGACTTATGCAAACAGAAGACTTAGGGTTATATAAAAAATTACTTGTGGCAAGACCAATTGTTCCAGTCGGAAAAGATATCGGTTATTTACCAGGAGAAAAAGAAGAAAAATTAAGACCATGGATGCAGCCAATTTTTGATAACCTAGAGTATTTATTTAATACGAAAAAGCCAGGAGAGTTAGATGCTATTCTAGCTGGAATGGGTTCGATTGAAGTAGAAGCCCTTACTTATATACGCGGGAGAAGTATTCCAGATCAGTTCATTATCATTGACGAAGCACAAAATTTAACAAAGCATGAAGTGAAAACGATATTAACTAGGGTAGGGGAAAAGAGTAAGATTGTATTGATGGGAGATCCTCAGCAAATTGATCACCCATATTTAGATGAATATAATAATGGCTTAACGTATGTTGTAGAGAAGTTTAAAGAACAGCGTATTAGTGGTCATGTGAAGTTTGTTAAAGGAGAGCGATCTAATTTAGCTCAACTAGCAGCAGATTTATTGTAAAAAGGAGTGAGCTTAAGCTCACTCCTTTTCTTTAAATAATTGTAAATTTACGGATGTTACGGATTGGATTTTGTTGATTAGATCCATCATTGAAATAGAGATGAACAGGCCCGTCTTCTTTTAATGGTTTTCCTTCTTTTGAAAAGCCTAGTATAGCATTTTGACAGTTTCTAATGGAAGTGTCATTGTATGATCTACCGTTTCAATTTCAACTTGCGTAGCGTCCTCTAAAATTTCAGCGTTAGCAAGGAATGGATGAAATGGTATACCAAATGTTCCAGTAATCAGCTGTTCTTTTTTATATTTCTTCACACTTTGTTGTATTGGAGGAAAAGCGGCACCATCACGAATTTCGCGATCCCAATGTTCTGAAGTGTTTTTTAAATAAGTTTCTAGTTCAGACGTGTTTTCTCTAGTTTCATCAAAGTAAGTTGTCAAATCTACTTTTCGATCATCAAAGATCCAAACAGTTGGATCAATAGTGATTGGAAAACGTACTTTTCCGTTAATAAATAAAATTTCGCTCATTGTTGTTCCCCCATTTGTGTTATACTCCCACTTTTCAGTATAATAGTATTAGACACTGTTGTCACAAAAAATGTTTCTATTGCAATTTATTAAAACTATCGCTAATATTAATAGATAGGATAGAGGAGAGTAGGACGGAAACGGAGGGAATCAATTTGGCGTCTGAGACAGTAGCAAATCATCAGGAAAAGGCACTAGCCCTTCTACAAGCGGATGCAGAGAAGATTTTAAGACTTATTAAGGTGCAAATGGACCATCTTACAATGCCGCAATGTCCATTATATGAAGAAGTGTTAGACACACAAATGTTTGGACTATCCCGCGAGGTCGATTTTGCAGTTCGCCTTGGTCTTATTGCAGAAGAACAAGGGAAAGCAATGTTAGGTGAGCTCGAACGTGAGTTATCTGCACTTCATGAAGCATTTACAAACAAACAACAATAACGGGTTCAAATAAGGGGGCTCAAACTAAATTAGTTTGAGCTTTTTATTTGTATAATAAAGCAGGAAGAATCAATGTACATATGGAATACAACAATAATTAAATTGAAACAGAAAGAGGAAATGAAATGAAAAAAGTATGGAAATCAATGGATTATTCATTGTTACTTCCTCTTGTTATCTTATGTGTGCTGGGGGTAATAATGGTATATAGTTCTAGTTCCATTGTTGCGATTTCGCGATTTGATAAACCAGCAAATTTCTTTTTTAAAAGACAATTAATTACTTTAGTTGCTGGGACAATAGTATTAATAATTATTGCTACTATCCCATATAAAGTTTGGAGAAAACGAATTTTTTTGTTGGGGAGTTACGGTGCTAGTGTTGCTTTATTAGCTGCAGCTGCCTTTTTCACTAAGTCAGTAAACGGTGCAAACGGATGGATATTTGGAATACAGCCTGCGGAATTTGTAAAGATAACGGTTATCCTCATATTAGCTCATTTTTTTGCGAAAAGACAAGAAACGAATACACCTGTTTTCAAAGGGTCAGGTCCAGTACTCATTGGTGTTGGTATAATCATGTTTTTAATATTAAAGCAAAATGATTTAGGTACTGATTTGTTAATTGCAGGAACAGTAGGAATTATGTTCCTTTGTTCGGGAGTACAGGTTAACTTATGGATTAAACGAATTGCTTTAACTTCTATAGTATGGATTCCGGCACTATATCTTCTTGGCAATTATGCATTAAATCCATATCAAAAGGCACGTTTTTCTGTTTTCCTTGATCCGTTTAATGATCCTCAAAAGGATGGATTCCAATTGGTAAATTCATTTATTGGAATTGCTTCTGGAGGGCTTAATGGTAGGGGATTAGGAAATAGTGTGCAAAAGTATGGTTATTTACCAGAACCACAAACGGATTTTATTATGGCAATTATATCGGAAGAACTTGGTTTTATAGGCGTAGCAATCATTTTGATTTGTTTATTGCTTATAATTATTCGATCATTTAGAGTCGCACAAAAGTGTACAGATCCATTTGGAAGTTTAATAGCTATCGGAATTGCAAGCTTGTTTGGAGTTCAAACGTTTATTAATGTTGGTGGTATGTCTGGAGTAATACCACTTACCGGAGTACCATTACCGTTTGTCAGTTACGGTGGTAGTTCTTTATTAGCTAATCTACTTGCGATGGGGATACTACTCAATATTGCTAGTCACGTGAAACGACAAGAGAAACAACAGAATGGTCTAATGAAAGAAAGAGAACAAAATGGACCACATCTTGTAGTTGTAAAATAAAAACACATTATGCTTTAGAGCATAATGTGTTTTTATTTTTAAGTAGTTTTAAATGCGATGTATTAATATATCTTTCGGTTAAACAATATATCACATTTAGTTTAATGTGATATACAATTAAGTTGTTAGAAAAGGAAGAGGTATGCTATACTATTTTTGTGAAACAAATTGCACAGAAAACTTATCATTTGTTAAAAAATAAGGTATGATGGATAAAAATAAAGTGAAGCTTTCTAAGTATAATATAATGTGGAAAGTGAAGAACTTCACGCTTTTTAAGGTGTGTATATATTTTATCTCTAGAGTGGTAGGAAAGTAGAGGGGGAAAATCATGACAAAGCTGCAACGTATTCAAAAAGTATTGGTAGCTAACCGTGGAGAGATTGCAATTCGTGTGTTTCGAGCTTGTTCGGAACTTGGATTAAAAACAGTTGCAATCTATTCTAAAGAGGATAGTGGTTCTTATCATCGCTATAAAGCCGATGAGTCCTATTTAGTTGGGGAAGGAAAAAAACCAATTGATGCTTATCTAGATATTGAAGGCATTATTGAGATTGCAAAAAGTAATCATGTAGATGCAATCCACCCTGGATATGGTTTCTTGTCAGAAAATATTCAATTCGCTAAACGTTGTGAAGAAGAAGGAATTATCTTTATCGGTCCGAAAAGTAAGCATTTAGATATGTTTGGAGATAAAGTGAAAGCAAGAACACAAGCGCAGCTAGCACAAATTCCAGTTATACCTGGTAGTGATGGTCCAGTAAATTCATTAGAAGAAGTCGAAAAATTTGCTGAAAAGTATGATTACCCGATTATTATTAAAGCATCCCTTGGGGGTGGCGGTCGTGGTATGCGTATTGTGCGTACTAGTGAGGAATTAGGAGAATCATATAATCGAGCGAAATCAGAAGCGAAAGCAGCCTTTGGTAATGATGAAGTTTACGTCGAAAAATTCGTTGAAAAACCTAAACATATAGAAGTACAAATTTTAGCAGATGAAGAAGGCAATGTTGTTCATTTATACGAGCGTGACTGTTCTGTACAACGTCGTCATCAAAAAGTTGTAGAAATTGCACCGAGTGTATCACTTTCAGATGATCTGCGTCAGCGTATTTGTGATGCTGCTGTGAAGTTAACGAAAAATGTAAATTATTTAAATGCAGGAACAGTAGAATTCCTTGTAAAAGATGATGAGTTTTACTTTATTGAAGTAAATCCACGTGTTCAAGTAGAACATACGATTACAGAAATGATTACGGGAGTAGATATTGTTCAATCACAAATTTTAATAGCTGATGGACATGCATTACATAGCAAAATGGTAGGTGTTCCGAAGCAAGAGGAAGTAGTTGTACATGGATTTGCAATTCAATCTCGTGTAACAACTGAAGATCCGCTAAATAATTTTATGCCGGATACAGGAAAAATTATGGCGTATCGATCAGGCGGTGGTTTTGGTGTACGTCTTGATACAGGAAATAGCTTCCAAGGTGCAGTTATTACACCGTACTACGATTCTTTACTTGTAAAAGTTACAACTTGGGCACTTACTTTTGAGCAAGCTGCTGCAAAAATGGAACGTAACTTAAAAGAATTCCGTATTCGTGGTATTAAAACAAATATTCCATTCCTAGAGAATGTAGTAAAACATAAAAACTTCTTATCAGGAGAATATGATACTTCATTTATCGATGCGTCACCTGAATTGTTCTTGTTCCCGAAACGTAAAGACCGTGGAACGAAAATGTTAAATTACATTGGTACAGTAACAGTAAATGGTTTCCCAGGGGTAGGTAAAAAAGAAAAACCAATATTCCCAGATGCTCGTATTCCATGTTTAAAACATTCAGAGCCAATCCAAAATGGAACGAAACAAATTTTGGACGAGCGTGGAGCGGACGGATTAGTAAAATGGGTACAGGATCAAAAGCGTGTACTTTTAACGGATACAACATTCCGTGATGCACACCAGTCATTACTTGCAACTCGTATTCGTACAAAAGATTTACATCAAATTGCGGAGCCAACAGCGAGAATGTTACCGAACCTATTCTCAGCGGAGATGTGGGGCGGTGCAACATTTGACGTTGCGTATCGTTTCTTAAAAGAAGATCCATGGGAACGATTACTAGATCTTCGTGAAAAAATGCCGAACGTGTTATTCCAAATGTTACTTCGTTCTTCAAACGCAGTTGGATACAAAAACTATCCAGATAATTTAATTCAAAAATTTGTGGAATGTTCTGCTCAAGCAGGCATTGATGTATTCCGTATTTTTGATAGCTTAAACTGGGTGGAAGGCATGAGAGTTGCAATTGACGCTGTACGAGACACTGGTAAAATTGCAGAAGCAACAATGTGCTACACAGGGGATATTCATGATCCACTGCGTAGTAAATATGATTTAAATTACTATAAAAATTTAGCAAAAGAGTTAGAAGCATCAGGAGCTCACATTTTAGGTATTAAAGATATGGCGGGCTTACTAAAACCAAATGCAGCATATGATTTAGTTTCTGCATTAAAAGAGACAGTGTCGATTCCAATTCATCTGCACACGCACGATACGAGTGGAAATGGTATATTAACGTATACGAAGGCAATTGAAGCGGGTGTTGATATCGTCGATGTAGCAGTGAGTTCTATGGCTGGTCAAACGTCACAACCAAGTGCGAACACGCTATACTATGCATTAGGTGGAAACGAAAGACAACCAGATGTTAATATAGATTCTTTAGAAAAACTATCTCATTATTGGGAAGATGTACGCAAATACTATGCACCGTTTGAAAGTGGTATGAATGCGCCGCATACAGAGGTATATATGCATGAAATGCCGGGTGGGCAGTATAGTAATCTTCAGCAACAAGCGAAGGCGGTTGGTTTAGGAGATCGCTTCGATGAAGTGAAAGTAATGTACCGCCGTGTGAATGACATGTTTGGAGATATTGTAAAAGTAACGCCATCATCAAAAGTTGTTGGTGATATGGCATTATTTATGGTTCAGAACCATCTGACAGAACAAGATGTTTTAGAGCGTGGACATGCGATGGACTTCCCAGGGTCTGTTGTTGAAATGTTCTCTGGTGATTTAGGTCAACCGTACGGTGGTTTCCCGAAAGAATTACAAAAGATTATTTTAAAAGGGAAAGAGCCATTAACAGTAAGACCAGGTGAATTACTAGAGCCAGTAGATTTCGAAGCGTTAAAAGAAGAATTATTCCATAAACTTGGACGCGAAGTAACGATTTTTGATGTAGTGGCATATGCTTTATATCCAAAAGTATTTATGGATTATGAAAAAGTTGCTGAGCTTTATGGAAATGTATCTGTACTTGATACACCGACGTTCTTCTATGGTATGAGACTAGGTGAAGAAATTGATGTAGAAATTGAACAGGGTAAAACATTGATGGTTAAACTAGTATCAATTGGAGAACCTCAGCCGGATGGAAACCGTGTTCTTTACTTGGAATTCAACGGTCAACCACGTGAAATTATCGTGAAAGATGAGAGTGTAAAAGAAACAGTTGCACAACGTGTGAAAGGAAACCGTGAGAATCCAAATCATATTAGTGCAACGATGCCAGGAACGGTAATTAAAGTAGTTGTAAAAGAAGGCGACGAAGTGAAAAAAGGCGATTCTATGGCAATTACAGAAGCGATGAAAATGGAAACGACAGTTCAAGCGCCGTTCAATGGTAAAGTGAAGAAAGTATATGTTAACGATGGTGATGCAATTCAAACGGGTGATTTACTTATTGAATTAGATCACTAAAATAAAAAAAGGGCTGTGTAAATACAGCTCTTTTTTTATTGCAAAAAAATCCCTTGCCAATTCGGCAAGGAATTTTAGTTTTATATTATTTTGTTTGTTTAGAAGTTGATGCAGCTTCTTTTGCATTCACTTTACTTCTTGTTCCTAACATAACTAAATAGCATAGTACAGCAAACAAGCAAGAAATAAATAGAGAATGTAACAATGCCATCGCTAAACTAGCGTTTGTAAATACAACTAAAACTCCTACTACAGCTTGAAGTGTAACAAGGATAAATGAAATGATCCATCCCCAATATACGACAGGTTGCTGTTTGTAATGGCGAATAGCGAGAATCATCGCGTATAGTATCCAAGCGAAAATTAACATCGCTGCAACTCTATGGCCCATTTGAACCCATTCATGTAGTTGAGTTGGCATAGGTCTGTTTTTGCTACATAAAGGAAAGTCTGGACAGGCTAAGCTAGCTCGTTCGTGACGTACTAAAGCGCCTGTGTAGACGACGATATAACTGTAAATTGTTACACCATAAATATGAAATTTCATTTTTTTGTCCATAATAAGTGAACGTGCATCAAATTTTTGGTCAATTTCAAAGATAAGACACGTTAATAAAATGACAGAAGCAAATGAAATTAAGGAAATACCGAAGTGGATAGCAAGTACAGCGGGCATTTGGCCCCAAACAACTGCTGCTGCTCCCATTAATGCTTGTGCAACTAAAAATACGAAGGATAAAATTGCTAACGTTTTTGTTTCACGCACATGTTTATAATATTTCCAGGACAAAATACAAAGGAGAGTGACAAGAATTCCAGCTGATCCTGATGTTAATCGGTGGCTAAGTTCAATAATAGTTTCCATTGATAAATTAGATGGAACAAATTCACCGTTACAAAGTGGCCATGATTTACCACAACCTTGACCAGAACCTGTTTTTGTAACTAAAGCGCCTCCTAATAAAACTATTAATAAATCAAGGCTTGTAATGACTGCTAACCATTTAATAAAGCGTTGCAATCTCTTTCACCATCTTTCTGCTATGAAGTTATTGCGAAATATTTTCATTCCATTATGTATAGAATAAAACGCGCTAGTTCCTATGATATATAAAAAATAATAAAATAGCAAAGAAATGGAGGAGGAAGGAAATGGGGAGAAAACAGGTGTAAAAACAGGGTTCCTAAGGAAAATTTTGGGTGAAAAATAGGCTATTTTGAAAAGAAATGGGGAGAATACGTGTTAAATAGGACAAAATAGTTTATTATAGAAGGTAACATCATGTTATGATAAGGACAAGTCAGAATGAAGTTTTTTATATTCGACACAAAAAGTTCATGTTTTCTTCACAAAATGTTCGGGAAATATGATTTAATATATTGGAGTATGAGCGTAGATTAGTAGTAGAATGGGTTAACAATGTTTCTACTGTAATAATATTGCTATATAGAAGCGAATTATTTCATTTGAAATATGCGCAAAAAGAAAGATGAAAGTTTTAAGAGGGGGTTAGAGTGATGAACCATGCAACAAGTGAGCTGCATGATGAGTCCGCTGTTACAAGTGTACCGGAAACAACTCGGTTACAAGATTTAAAAGCACTCGTTAAAATGGGGATTGTAAACTCAAATACACTTACTGTATTTACAGGATTTTGGTTGGCATTACACTTTAATGGATTAAGTGTAATGGACAATCTGGATAAGTTATTCTTTACAATCGTTGGTTCTGGATTAGTTATGGCAGGGGTATGTTGTTTAAACAACTACATTGATCGAGACATCGATCCATTAATGGAAAGAACAAAGACCCGTCCAACGGTTACTGGAAAGTATAAACCAGGATTTGCACTTACATTTGGACTAGTCATATTACTTCTTGGTTTTGTATTTTTATTATTAACAACACCAATGGCAGTCTTAATGGGATTTATTGGTGCTTTCACATATGTTGTTCTATATAGTTTATGGACAAAGAGAAAGTATACACTAAATACTGTTGTAGGTAGTATATCTGGTGCAGTTCCTCCTTTAATTGGATGGGCAGCAATCGATCCATCTTTAGGCCATCCAATTGCTTGGATGTTATTTTTAATTATGTTTATTTGGCAAATCCCACATTTCCTTGCATTAGCAATGAAACGTGTTGATGAATATCGAAATGCAGGAATTCCAATGCTTCCTGTAGTTCATGGATTTGAAATTACGAAACGCCAAATTATGATTTGGACAGTATGTTTATTACCACTACCATTTTATATGAGTGGACTAGGGATAACATTTATGGTAATTGCAACACTGCTTAACATCGGATGGATCGTTTTAGGATTTTATGGCTTCCGTAAGAAAGATGACATCAAATGGTCCGTGCAAATGTTTGTTTATTCCCTAAATTATTTAACAATCTTATTTGTATCAATGATTGTAGTTACATTCTTCTAAGACAACGACATAATTGGATTTCTTTACGTTGAGATTTACTTTACTTAACTATAAAGTACAATCTAATTCACAAGGAAAGTGGGGGTTGTTTGTATGAAGAAACAGTGGCGACTGCTTTCGTTCGTTTCACTGCTGGCTTTACTGTTAGGGGGATGCGGTAAAGCCTTTCAATCTACTTTAATTCCGCAAGGAGAAGTAGCAAAAATGCAATATGATTTACTTCTACTGGCGAGTGCAATCATGGTAGGAGTAGTACTAGTAGTTACTATTATTTTCTTATATGTAATTGTGCGTTTCCGACAAAAGAAAGGTCAGGAAGATTATATTCCAGAGCAAGTTGAAGGGAATCACAAGCTAGAAATTATATGGACAGTTATTCCGATTATTCTTTTACTAATCTTAGCTGTTCCAACAGTTACATATACATTCAAACTTGCTGATGTAAGTGCGATGGAGAAAAAGAATATTGATAAAGATACTATCGTTGTTGATGTAACAGCGAATCTTTATTGGTGGGAATTTTCTTATAAATCAGAAAAGATAGTAACTTCGCAAGATTTGGTCATCCCCACAGGTAAGAAAGTGTATTTAAATTTGAAGGGTGCCGATATTAAACACTCATTTTGGGTTCCATCTTTAGCAGGGAAAATGGATACAAATACAGACAATGTGAACAAAATGTGGTTAAAGGCAGATAAATCGGGCACTTATAATGGTTTTTGTACAGAATTTTGCGGCCCATCACATTCTTTAATGCAATTTAAAGTGAAAGCTTTAGATGAAAGCGAGTACAAAAAATGGCTTGCTGATATGAAGAAGATTGATGGGAAGAAAGAAGTAGCTTCAACAAAGGCGCAAGAGGGCCAAGAAATATTTAATAAAAGCTGTATTGGTTGTCACGCAGTTGGATCTAATGATAGTAGACCACCTTCCGCTCGTATCGCACCAAACTTAGCAAACTTTGCGGATCGCGATATGGTTGCCGGTATTGCCGAAAACAATGAAGAAAACTTAAAAAAATGGCTGAAAGATCCTGAAAATATGAAGCCAGGAAACAAAATGACTGGCAAATATGGCAACTTAACGGATGATCAAATTGATGCATTAAATGCATACTTACAAACGTTAAAAGTTGAAAAGTAAAGAGGGACTATTCGCGAAGGGGAGGTTGAAAACGTGAGTTCTGTAGCAAAAAAACAGGGGATGGGTGCTGTCATATGGGATTATTTAACGACAGTAGACCATAAAAAGATTGCCATTCTCTATTTAATTGCAGGTGGATTGTTTTTTGTAATAGGCGGAATAGAAGCTCTATTTATTCGCCTTCAATTAGCGATTCCTAACAACGCTTTTCTTGTTGGGGATGCTTATAATCAAGTATTAACGATGCACGGTACAACAATGATTTTCCTCGCAGCTATGCCACTCGTGTTTGCATTTATGAACGCCGCTGTACCACTTCAAATTGGTGCACGTGATGTAGCGTTCCCGTTTTTGAATTCACTCGGATTTTGGTTATTTTTCTTTGGTGGAGTATTTTTAAATTTAAGTTGGTTTTTAGGTGGAGCACCTGATGCAGGATGGACATCTTATGCATCTTTAGCTTTAGCCTCTAAAGGTCATGGTGTTGATTTCTATGTACTCGGCTTGCAAATCTCAGGTATTGGTACACTAATTGGAGGAATTAACTTCCTTGTAACCATTATTAATATGCGCGCTCCAGGAATGACGTATATGCGTATGCCGATGTTTACATGGACAACATTTGTAACATCTTCGCTTATATTATTCGCTTTTCCGCCGTTAACTGTAGGATTAGGACTTTTAATGTTAGATCGTTTATTTGGAACAAGTTTCTTTAATCCGGCATTGGGCGGGAATACAATTATATGGGAGCATTTATTCTGGATTTTCGGTCATCCAGAAGTATATATTCTTATACTCCCAGCTTTCGGAATATTCTCAGAAATCTTCGCAACATTTTCGAAAAAACGATTGTTTGGTTATTCATCGATGGTGTTTGCGACTGTATTAATTGGATTTTTAGGATTTATGGTATGGGCGCACCATATGTTTACTGTTGGACTTGGTCCAGTTGCTAATGCTATTTTCTCAGTCGCAACAATGGCGATTGCGGTTCCGACGGGTATCAAAATATTCAACTGGCTCTTTACAATGTGGGGCGGAAGTATTCGTTTTACGACACCAATGATGTGGGCAGTAGCTTTCATTCCATCATTCGTAATGGGTGGAGTTACAGGGGTTATGCTAGCATCTGCACCAGCTGATTATCAATTTCATGATAACTATTTCGTAGTAGCGCATTTTCATTATGTAATCGTTGGCGGTGTTGTATTTGGTTTACTTGCAGGAGCTCATTATTATTGGCCACTGATGTTTAATAAAGTATTAAATGAAACATTAGGAAAGATAACGTTTTGGCTATTCTTTATCGGCTTCCATTTAACTTTCTTTATTCAGCATTTCCTTGGCTTGATTGGTATGCCACGCCGTTACTACACATATCTTGAAGGGCAAGGGTTGGAAATGGGGAATATGATTAGTTCCATCGGAGCGGTGTTTATGGCTCTTGGAACGATTGTTCTTCTATTCAATGTAATTAAAACGACAGTATCAAAAGAAAAAGCTGGTCGTGATCCGTGGGATGCACGTACATTAGAATGGACAATGCCAGCACCGACACCAGAATATAACTTTAAACAATTACCATTTGTTCGCGGATTAGATCCGTTTTGGATTGAAAAACGTGAAGGTAATAAAGAAATGACAGCAGCGGAACCAGTTGGTGATATTCATATGCCAAATCCTTCGTTTTCACCATTTGTCATTTCTTTCGGATTGTTTATAGCGGCATTTGGTGCGATGTATATGCAGGGCGGAAAAGATAAGTTCTGGTTATTAGTAGCAATTATTGGTTTAATCATTACATTTGGCACAATGTTCCTACGTTCAGTAATTGATGATCATGGGTATCATATTCATAAAGAAGATTTAGAGGATAAGGGGGGCAAGGCATAATGCATGTAGATGAAAAATTAACGAATGAAACATTTCCAGCAGAGCCTGAAAAAGCAACCCTTGAAGGGAAAAATAAGTTTGTCGGTTTTTGGTTATTTCTTGGAGGCGAAACAGTGTTGTTCGCTTCCTTATTCGGAACATATTTAGCGTTAAAGAATTCTACAAATGGTGGACCAACATCTCAAGAGATGTTCCAAATGCCACTCGTTTTCATTATGACGATGCTTTTATTAACGAGTAGCTTAACGAGTGTATATGCGATGTATCACATGAAAAACTTTAACTTTAAGAAAATGCAGCTTTGGTTACTAGTAACAGTATTGCTAGGTTTAGGGTTTTTAGGATTTGAGATATATGAGTTTTATCATTATACACATGAATTTAAGCATACTATGAGAAGTAGTGCGTTTGGCTCTGCGTTTTATGCTCTTGTTGGTACACATGGACTCCACGTATTGTTTGGGTTATGTTGGATTTTAACATTAATCTTTAGAAATGCGAAGAGAGGTCTAAATTTATACAATGCACCGAAGTTTTATGTTGCATCGATTTATTGGCACTTTATTGACGTAGTTTGGGTGTTTATTTTCACTGTAGTATATTTAATGGGAATGGTGGGATAAACAATGGCGATAAAGCAAACGAATAATCCTAAAGTTGATCTTGTTTATCGGAAGAGAAAAAGTGCGGAGGAAATGAGGCATCAAGTTATTACGTTTGCATTAATGATTTTTTTAACATTAGTTGCATTTGTAGCGGTGGCGTATCCAAAAACTTTTAGTCCGATTTTCTCTGTACCGTTTATTTTACTATTAGCAGTGGTACAAGTAATTTTTCAATTGTATTATTTTATGCATATGAGTCATAAAGGACATGAAGCAGCAAGTTTCTTTCTTTACTCTGGTCTGCTAATAGGGTTAATTACAATTTTAGCTTTTATGACAATCGTGTGGATTTGAAAAGTGAAAAATAAGGGAGCTTGTGTTGTCACAGCTCCCTCTTCATATTATGAGATAACCTTACGAAGGTAGGTGTGAAAATGAGTAACTTGTGGATATTTGGTTTTCAGGCTTTATGGAGTCCAATCTTTTTATTATTTATGCTTTCGATTCTTATTGGGTACTTCTTAATTATTGGGCCATATAGAATGCGATTTGAAAATGCGACGAAGGTAAGTAAGAAGCAAATTTTTTATTTTACGACTGGTATTGTTCTTTTGTATTTTGTAAAGGGAGGGCCTATTGATTTAATTGGCCATATTATATTTAGTGCTCATATGTTTGAAATGGCAGTCATGTATATTGCAGTTCCACCGTTACTGTTGCTTGGTATACCAATTTGGTTATATCGTTACATTACTTCTTTTAAGTTTGTTCAAATTATATTAAAGGCATTTGCTAAACCGCTTATTGCGTTATTTGTATTTAACGGCCTGTTTTCTTTTTATCATTTACCAGTTGTTTTTGATACGGTAAAACAAAGTCAAATAGCTCATCCTATTTGTCTCGCTATATTGTTTTTTACAGCAATCATGATGTGGTGGCCGATGTTAAATCCATTACCAGAATATCAAACGTTAAGTGATATAAAGAAACTTGGTTATATGTTTGCTAACGGCATATTATTAACGCCTGCATGTGCGTTAATCATTTTTGCGACAGCCCCGTTATTTGCAACGTATACGGATCCGGCTGCTTGGATGAAAGCGATGGAACTATGTGTACCAGCGGGCACTTTATCAGATTTAAATATAACGGGACCAGAATTTTTGCACTGGATGCCAGTCGTACAAGATCAGCAAACTGGTGGTATCATAATGAAAATTGTCCAGGAAATAGTGTACGGTACAATTATAGGCTATGTATTCTTTAGATGGGCACGTAGAGAACGTGAAAAGGATAAGGAGCAGTTGCAACAATTGCCGCCGTATTTACAGATTAAGTAAAAAAGTGTATGGGATTCCATGCGCTTTTTCTTTTTAGCTACCTTAAAAAGATTGAATTTTCTAACTTTTTATGTTAAGTTAGTGTAGGTGTGTACTAAAAGTGGAGATAAAATTTACTACTAGCTTTCATGCGTAATAATTCCATATGTAGTGCAAGTTTTTTAAAGAGTTACAAATATATATTGTTATCTTTAATAAACACGAACTATTTTAAGGGGGAGTTTAAATGGGTAGTAGTGGAAGTATGGTAAAGCCGATTAGTGGTTTTTTGACAGCACTAATTCAATATCCAGTACCAGTAGTAGAATCGCGTGCAGACATTGATAAACAAATTCAACAGATCATAAAAACAATTCATTCGACCAAATCAGGTTACCCTGGTTTAGAATTGATAGTATTTCCTGAATATAGTACACAAGGGCTCAATACAAAAAAATGGACTACAGAAGAATTTTTATGCACAGTGCCTGGGCCAGAAACAGACTTATTTGCTGAGGCATGTAAAGAATCTAAAGTATATGGTGTTTTTTCAATAATGGAGAAAAATCCTGATGGTGGAGAGCCATATAATACAGCAGTTATTATTGATCCACAAGGTGAAATGATTTTGAAGTATCGTAAGCTAAATCCTTGGGTGCCAGTCGAGCCTTGGAAAGCTGGAGATTTAGGCTTACCTGTTTGTGATGGACCTGGAGGAAGTAAATTAGCTGTTTGTATTTGTCATGATGGCATGTTCCCTGAAGTAGCTCGTGAAGCGGCCTATAAAGGTGCAAATGTCTTAATTCGTATTTCTGGATATAGTACACAAGTTAGTGAACAATGGATGCTAACCAATCGTTCAAATGCATGGCAGAATTTAATGTATACATTGTCGGTAAACTTAGCGGGTTATGATGGCGTATTTTATTACTTTGGTGAAGGACAAGTATGTAATTTTGATGGGACTACTTTAGTACAGGGACATCGAAATCCTTGGGAGATTGTTACTGCTGAAGTATATCCAGAACTAGCAGATCAGGCTAGATTAGGATGGGGATTGGAAAATAATATATATAATCTAGGTTCAAGAGGATATGTAGCAACTCCTGGTGGGGTGAAAGAAAATCCATATACGTTTGTAAAAGATTTAGCTGAAGGTAAATATAAGGTTCCTTGGGAAGATGAGATTAAAGTAAAAGATGGATCTATTTATGGATATCCAGTAAAAAAAACGATTCATTCTTAGGAAAGGGAAATAAAACAAGCGCATCATATTGATGCGCTTGTTTTTGTTAATCGATAATTTGAAATTCTTTTAACTCTTTTTCGACATTTTGTAGGAGTTGTTCGCTTTTTTGAAGTACATTCGTTGGGAAAGTCTCATCATCACCATATTCAACGCCGTGAGGATAATAATGTTTTCCTAATAAGGGGGGAAGTAGTTTTACTTCAGCGTGTCTACTGCCAATGTCACCTTCAACAGCAACTCCTTGCACTCGTAAATAATAAACATCCTTTAATATTTCAAATTTATAATCGTATGTAACTCGCTCATAATCCCACTGTCCGGCAAGTACGAAGTGGTTGTTTTCCATGATTTCAGTTAAAAGAGTTAATTCAACGACGGCTCCATTAAATTTCGTATTTTTAAATTGCATATAATACCTCCTTTTTTAATGTTACACCATTATTTTTATAATAGTATGAATAATAAGAAAGTGCAATTCATATTGAGAGAAAAGGGATAATCCAGACTTTTTTCACAAAAATATGATATAGTGAAAAGAGTACGGTACACACAAAAAGAAAGAAAAGGATTTGTGTATATCTCAATTTTATGTTTTGTTCAGGAGGTATATCGTTTGAAGAAATTATTGCGTATCGTAATGATTACATTTATAATTTTAGCTGTTGATTTATACGGGAAATTACTCGTTTCACAATATATATTAACCCCATCTCAATCAAAGCAAGAAAATAAAATTGTGAAAAAGAAAAAGCAAATTAAGGAAGACTCCTCAGACACTGTTTTAAATATGATTGGTGAAGACTCTGAAAACTTATTAGCGAAGTGGGGAGAACCCTCTCGAATAGAGCCATCTGCATACGGATATGAATGGTGGGTATACAACCAGGATTTAACTCAGTATGTTCAATTTGGAGTTTCTGAACGTAAAGTTGTAACGGCATACGCAGCTGGTGAACAAGTTAAGGTTCCACCTTATTATATAAATGAAAAATATGAAGAAGTATATAAAAAAAGTCCGCTTTCGCATGAAATTTCATTAAAAAGAGGGAAAAATAGTTATCAATTTGAGCTATCTGATACCGAAGTCATGGAACAACCGTTAATACCTGTAGAAGATGGATGGGCGCAATTGTATTTTGATCAATTTACACATGAGCTTGTTGGTGTTCGTTATATGGATGATGAAACTTTATTACGCCAAAGACCGTATCAGCTCGTTTATTCAGGTGAATTAATAGCAGAACAACCATTGACTCCAGAAAAAATAAAACAAGTAGAAAATGGGAATATGCAACAAATTTTTGATTTAACAAATATCATTCGAAGTCGTCATAAATTACCATTATTAACATGGGATCAGGAAACAGCAGATGTTGCTGTTGGTCACAGTAAAGATATGAAAGACAATAATTATTTTTCTCATGACTCACCTACATTAGGTACACTAGGAGATCGTTTGCAGCGCGGGAAAGTAGGATTTCAACTTGCTGGTGAGAACATAGCGGCGCAACATAGTGATGGAATTGCGGCAGTGCAAGGTTGGTTAAATAGTGAGGGGCATAGAAAGAATTTATTAAATGAACAATTTACAGGATTAGGTGTTGGTGTATACGATAAATTTTATACACAAAACTTTATTCGAAAATAAAGTGAAATTGTAAGCGGTGGGGTGTTAACATCACCAAATTAGTTACTTCGTATTCACTGAATTGTAGGTGGGAATCTGACCGTATGCAAATAGCAGAAAAAAAGGTGCATGAATCGTCTAAAAATAGGCGAACCATGCGCCTTTTTTTTCTTACTATATAGTAGATATACATGGAGAGGTGAGGATTATGCCAACAACAAAAGGACCGTTACATCCATCGGTTCAACAGTTTAAAGAATTTGTAAACCATCACCCTAAAATGGTTCATGAGGTTAGAAGTGGTCATAAAACATGGCAACAATTTTATGAAGAATGGTACTTACTTGGTGAAGAAGATCCAATATGGGCAACTTATAGACCGGATGGAGCGCCTGCGTTTTCTTCGGTAAAAGAAAATAAAAAAGAAAAAGATAATCGAACTGAAGAGGAAAAAACTGCTGATGTGATGGGGCAAATGCTTTCTTTTTTTAAAAAGTTGGACGTGGAACAAATGCAGAACCATTTAGCCAATGTGACGAGTGCAATTGGGAGCGTGCAACAAGTTATTCAGCAATTTCAAGGTAACCGTACGCAGCAAGAGCAAAGTACTTCAGAAAATAACCCGTTTTTCTTTCAAAAGGATTAGGGGGAAAGATGATGAGAGCAGAAATTATGGAGTTTATAAAGGCTGATGAGGATTTATCTCGCTATATTAGAGAGCAACCGTACTGGTATAGAAAATTAACACGAAATCCTGAAGAAAAAGAGGCTTTTGAGTTAGCGGCGATGCAACATTTCAAAAAAACAATACCAGATAAAGTGGAAAAGTTTCAAAATCAATTGGCCGTTGCTTCGATCATGATTGATATGTTTCAGTATATGAAGCAACAAAATGCAACCTAATTGGAAGTGAAAAATATGTCCGTCATGCAGAACTTTTGTTACAATAGAGGTTGATTATTTAAAAAGGAGTTGCAGCATGACGGAAATTTGTTTAGTACGACATGGACAAACTGATTGGAATTTTCAAGAAATTATTCAGGGGCGAGAAGATATTCCGCTTAATGAAGTTGGTAAGAAGCAAGCGAGTCAGAGTGCAGCTGCTTTACAAGAAGAAACGTGGGATATCATTATAAGTAGCCCGTTAATTAGAGCGCAAGAAACGGCTAATGAAATTGCAAAGACAGTTGGATTACAATCGATTTTATTAGATGAGCGATTTGTTGAACGGAATTTTGGAGAAGCTTCAGGGAAGCCGGTTGCGGCTGTTAGAGAGTTGATTGCTGAAGGTAAAGTAGAAGGTATGGAGCGAGATGAAGAGATTGTAGCTCGTTGCTTTGCTGCTTTAGAAGATGTTGCGACAACTCATTTTGGCAAACGTATTATTATTGTTGCTCACTCACACGCGATAAAAGCGATTTTACATGCCATTGAACCAGATGAAATTACATTTAAGACACCATTAAAAAATGCGTGTATTAGTTATGTGAAACAAAATAGTGGAAAGTGGGATGTTCTTAAATATAATATAGCGGAACATATTAATGTATAAGTGTGTACGGATATAGTGTAAAAATAGTTTCATTATATCTTTCTTTTGAGTAAGTCACTTCAATTAGTAGTTCTAATCTAAATGTGGTATGATGGATACTCGGAGGTGTCTCTCATGATTGTAGCGACGCTAGAAAGCGTATTAATATTAGATAAGGCAGAGCAGCTTGCAAAAGCGATTATCTGTTCAGATATAGCAGAAGATTATCGTAAGTATTATAGAGAATTACATGAAGATATGGAACTTCAGACGCTCATTCAGCAATTTACAGCGATGAAAGAACGGTATGAGGAAGTACAGCGTTTTGGAAAATACCATCCTGACTATACTACCGTGTCAATGAAAATGAGAGAATTAAAGCGTTCTGTGGACTTACATGATAAGGTTGCAGCTTTTAAAAGAGCAGAAACTGCTTTGCAGAAGTTATTAGACGAAGTTAGTGTAGCAATCGGTTCGGAAGTGTCTTCTTCCATTAAAGTGCCAACAGGAAATCCATTCTTTGATGCTGGTGGCTGTGGTGGAGGTTGTGGTACTGGCGGAGGTTGTGGTTGTAAAAAAACGGGGTGATGTACCCCGTTTTTTAGAAGTTGGAAGAAAACGTATACAGAGTTTGTCCTGTAATGTTATAAATTTCTGATTGGTTTTCATAGAATATAAAATATATGTTTTTAAAAGGAGAAGATGGAGAAGATTATGTTCGGGCAACGACAAAGTATGATTGTTTATTTACATTCATTGAAACATGCCAAGATTTTAAGGAAATATGGTAACATACATTACATATCAAAACGATTAAAATATGCTGTAGTATATTGTGATATGGAACAAATTGAGCATATGATGCATAAGTTGAACAAACTTCCTTTTGTGAAAAAGATAGAACAGTCGTATCGCCCGTATTTAAAAACGGAATTTGAAAATTCCCGTCCTGATCGAGCAAAAGAATACGATTATAGCTAATAGAAAAAATCCCCGGCTAAATTTAGCCGGGGATTTTTCACTTGAAATAACGTGTTATTTCATCGGAGGAATGAAATTGTTCATTCGTAAAATACCAATTAAATGATTAAAAAATAGTTCTTTTTCTGGGAAAGTTGTAGATGGTTTTACAGTAAAGGTAGCCACTTTTTTTCCGAGTTGTTCTGCCGTTTCTTCAAATAAAATGACACGTTTACTTTTTTTATTTTCAAATACAGGAATGCCTTCACGACATATGTATAATGGTTGGAAATCACCAGTAGTAGTTGGTTTTAATATTACAACAAGCGAACATACTTTTTTATCGTTTTTTATCGTTTCAAATTGTAACATATGTGCTATACGTTCTTGATTTGTTTTGGCAATTTCAAGTAATTCATATAAATCAGAGTAGCCTTCTCCAAGTTCTATAAAGCGTTGAATCATATCTTTTCCTCCTCTTTCTTTTACTGTACCATTTCACTTTTTAAATGAAAAGCACACAAAGAAAAAAAACCCTGCATAGCAGGGCCCTTCTTATACTAGCATGTACTAGTAAGAAGGCAAAGGGAGAGGAGAAACCGGAGGAAGAACTTATGGGGAAACGTAAGTCTTCTCCGCGGTTGGCAACAACATCGAAGATGATGTTGTTATAATTATTTATGTCCAATCTAAATGAAGATATACATAATGAAATTAAATTTTATGTTGGGCTTTTTATTTTTCTTTTTTTTATTTTGTGATAGGATAAAAAAGATAAAGTGGAACTAATATACATATTGGGTTCATATTAGTGAATGATGAGATGAATACATAAAAATAACGAGAGGTTATTTGAGGCCGAGTTTTCCTATAGTTAGGTGAATGTGGTTTGTTAACGGTTACCGAAGTGGGAATGGCTTTCTATAATCGCTCGATAGATTGAAATAAAGGTAGTGACAACAGATGAGAGTAGTTTCAGGAAAATGTAAAGGACACCCACTTAAAGCGGTTCCTGGTAATACAACACGTCCAACGACAGATAAAGTAAAAGAATCTATTTTTAATATGATAGGTCCTTATTTTGATGGTGGTATCGCCCTTGATTTATTTGGTGGTAGTGGTGGTCTTGGAATTGAGGCTTTGAGCAGAGGGATTGATAAAGCAATTTTTGTTGATCGGGATAGTAAAGCGATAAAAGTAATTCATCAAAATTTAGAAAGTTGTAGAGTACAGGAACAAGCTGAAGTATATCGAAATGATGCTGAACGTGCAGTAAAGGCGCTAATAAAACGTGAAATGTCATTCGATCTTATATTGATAGATCCTCCATATAAAGAGCAAAAAATTGTATCTTTAATTAGTATAATGGATCAACATGGATTGCTACATAGTGATGGATTAATTATGGCAGAGCATGGTAATGATGTAGTTTTACCTAATTCAATAGGAAGGCTTGTAAAAGTACGAGCTGAGAATTATGGGATTACTGCAATATCGATTTATAAGTATGAAGGTGAGGGGACAGAATGACAAGTATAGCTATTTCTTCAGGAAGTTTTGATCCAATTACCCTTGGGCATCTGGATATTATTAAAAGGGGAGCAAAAGTATTTGATGAGGTGTACGTAGTCGTTTTAAACAATTCATCAAAAAAACCATTCTTTTCAGTTGAAGAGCGATTAGAATTAATTCGAGAAGCGACAAAGGATATTCCGAATGTAAAAGTAGATTCGCATAGTGGGCTATTAGTAGAGTATGCAAAAATGCGTAATGCAAATGCAATATTACGTGGTTTACGAGCAGTTTCTGATTTTGAATATGAGATGCAAATTACTTCTATGAATCGAAAATTAGATGAAAATATTGAAACATTTTTTATTATGACAAACAATCAATATTCATTTTTAAGCTCGAGTATTGTAAAAGAAGTTGCGAGGTATGGAGGAAGTGTAGTAGATCTTGTACCTCCTATTGTAGAACGTGCTTTAAAAGAAAAGTTTCAAACCCCGTTAAAGTGAACGGGGTTTTTCTTTATATGTGCGCAAAAATAATAAAATAACATATAAGTATAGACAAAATAATGTGAAAATTGGTCCATAATGTATAAAAGATGTCCAAATTTCATGTAGTATAGAAGGATGCTCGGATAAAAATACAGGAATATCTTTTGGCATAGGCGAGAAAGAACTCACTTTCTCATAAAATGGTGTCCAAAATACAAATGTAAAAATAGGGGCAAGAATACTTTGAATAATTCGTGCGAAAAAATAGGGTTTAAATCGGATATCTGTTTCAGCTAATATGCTAGCAACTTGTGCCTGAATAGAAAGACCACTAAATGCTAAAATGAAGCTTGTTACCATAGCTTGTTGTAAGAGCGGTGTTTCATTTATTTGACTAATCATTTGGCTTCCGAGTGTCATTTCGAAAATACCTGATAATATAGGTATACTAAAATCTGTACTTAGTTGGAAGAATGATAAAATATGTTGCATAATAAAAGAAAGAGCTGCTGTAATGTGAAATACAGTAATCATTTTATTTAACACAGAGAATAAAATAATAAATCCGCCAATCATAAGTAATGTTTGAATAGAAGAAACAATGGCATCCCCAAGTAATTTACCAATTGGTCTTTTTTCTTGTAAGCGTGTCTCGTGAAGGATTAAAAAAGGGTTTTGAAAGCGACGTTTTTTTGTAGTGTGTGTATTAATTTTGTAAGCGGTATTATCGCCGTAAAAACGCATAATTAATCCGACAGCAAAGTTACTGAAATAATGGGCAGCGGCTAATATAATTCCTAATTTCGGATTATTAAAAAAACCGATAGACACAGCACCGAAAATAAAAAGTGGATTAGAAGAATTTGTGAAAGAAACGAGGCGCTCCGCTTCAATCTGAGTTAAAAGATTGCTTTTTCGTAGTCTAGCGCTTAATTTGGCGCCTGCAGGGAAACCAGAAGCCATTCCCATCGCCCAAACAAATCCGCCTATCCCTGGAACGCGAAAAAGTGGGCGCATGAGTGGTTCTAATATAACGCCAATAAATTTTACAACACCGATACTAATTAGAAGTTCCGCAATGATGAAAAACGGTAATAGTGAAGGGAATACAACTTCCCACCATATATTTAACCCGCGAATAGAAGCTTGCAAAGCGGCTTGGGGGTGGAGTACAAGAGAAAAGGTTAAAAATAGCGTTGATATGGTAAGGAAAGCGGTTTTCCATTTTTCATACATGTAAGTAAATCCCCCTTTGTCCCAAAAAACGTTCATTTCAGTATACGTGGATACGTAGTGAATTTAGACCATAAGTATGAAAAAGGAATGAAAAAAATTAAAGGGTGAGAAAAATGAAAGAACCAAAGATTGGTTTAGCACTTGGGTCTGGAGGAGCGAAAGGGTTTGCTCATATTGGTGTAATAAAGGTTTTAAGGGAAGCGGGTATCCCTATTCACATGATTGCAGGAAGTAGTATGGGGGCGCTAATAGGTACGTTTTATGCGGCAAGTAGCAACGTTGAAAGATTGTATAAATTGGCATCTGTTTTCAAGCGGAAGTATTATTTAGATTTCACGGTACCGAAAATGGGATTTATTGCTGGAAAACGTGTCAAAGATATGATTAAAATGTTTACATATAATAAAAATTTAGAAGAGTTAGATATCCCGACGGCTGTTGTGGCTACTGACATATTGAAGGGGGAAAAAGTGGTTTTTACAAGTGGGCCAGTTGCAGATGCGGTGAGGGCTAGCATATCTGTTCCTGGAGTGTTTGTACCAGAAAAAATAGATGGAAGATTATTAGTGGATGGTGGAGTCATTGATCGCATCCCAGTATCGGTTGTGAAAGAGTTAGGGGCCGATATTGTTATCGCTGTTGATGTATCTCCAATTAAGGTAAATGGCGATGTTACGTCCATTTATGACGTAATCATGCAAAGTATTGAAATTATGCAGCATGAGCTTGTAATGAATCGGCAAATTGCATCGGATTTAATGATGCGACCAGCTGTAGAGCAATTTAGTTCACGTGCTTTTACAAACATTGAAGACATTATTCGAGTTGGAGAAGTAGAAGCAGAAAAACATATTTCAAATATTTATTTATTAATTGAGCAGTGGAAGGAGCAACATAATGTTTAAGCGTTTTCGGTTTATATATGCAATCTTAATAGGGGTTATATTGGCGATGTTACTTGTTTACGTACGTTTACCGTATTATATAACAAAACCAGGAATGGCTGCCAAATTAGAGCCTTATGTTCAAGTTGAGGGTGGAACGAAAGAATCTGGTGATTTTATGCTTGTTACGGTTTCAATGGGACCAGCAAATGTGGTGAATTTAATAGCGGCACAGTTTAATAAATATACACATATTTCGAAAGCGGAAGAAATATTGCAAAAAGGTGAGAGTGATGAAGAATATCAATTTCGCCAAAATTATGCGATGAAAGATTCACAAAATGCAGCAATTTATAATGCATATAAACGTGCAAATCGCTCAGTATCTTTTGAAAATAAAGGTGTATTAGTTGCTGGTGTGGCAAAAGGAATGCCGTCAGAAGGAAAGCTTAAGCTTGGTGATGTTATTATAGCTGTTGACGGAAAAACGTTTGAAAAGACGGAGCAATTTATTGAATATATGACAGGGAAAAAAGAAAATGATGCTGTAAGTATTGAGTACATGAGAAATGGAAAACAATTGAAAGAGAATTTAAATGTAAAGACGATTCCTAATGGGAATGGACGTGTCGGTATAGGTGTTTCTATCGTTACGGAAAGAGAATTAGTGGTCGATCCGAAAGTGAAAATTAATTCTCATGAAATTGGTGGACCATCCGCAGGTTTAATGTTCACATTAGAAATATATAATCAACTTGTGGAAGAAGACTTAACGAAAGGACATGAAATATCTGGAACAGGTACAATTAATGAAAAAGGAGAAGTGGGCCCGATTGGTGGTATAAATCAAAAAGTGGTGGCTGCTAGCGATGCTGGGGCTGAAGTGTTCTTTGCGCCAAATGAAAAAGGTGCGGAGAAATCGAACTATAAAGATGCACTTGAGACTGCAAAGGATATTAAAACAAAAATGAAAATTGTACCAGTGGATACGCTGGATGATGCGTTAACATATTTAGAAAAGATGGATAAGGAAAAAACCTCTCTGAAATAGAGAGGTTTTTTATAGGAATTTTGTAGTTGTTTCATCATAGCGAATAGGATGGTGTGTTATATCCTGTTTTAATAGTTGTGTGCGTAACGGTTCGTGCATGATGGAGAAATATACAGAGTTTGCTTTTTTCTCTATATCTAAAGCGGCATGGTCGAATGTTTTTGTATGAGTAAGGATTGGAAGTTCGATTTTTTTCTTATTTTTTGAAAGGTAAGTTTGTCCTTTTTGTGACATGCCTAGCAGGCGAATATATGGTGCGTGTTGTTCTATATTTGCGCTACGTATATCCTCTTTTGTTGTGTTTGTTAAAATGTGTGTACAAGCTCTTTGTAATCTAGTCCATGTATAACGTTTTGTTTTTAATGCTTCCATGAATGAATAGAAGGAGGAACTGTTTTGTATTTTTGATAAAATACGATGCTCTAAACCTTCTTCTATTTCATATATATGTCGTAAGTCCCCTGGAGACATCGTCATGAGTCTATATTTAAAAAATGAAAAGTATTGTTCCCAATTATGTAATATCCCGTAGTTTTGTTTGTAATTTGCTAAAAGCGAAGTGGTTGCCTGTGGGAGAAAAGGTTCAATTGTTGTAAATGATCCTTCTTCGCTAAAGAGTTGTTTTCGGATGCTTGTCGCGCTTGCAATATGTTGGTCATTAAATGTTTCATCGTGATAATGAGAGGCAAATCTTTTTATAGTTTGAGCTTGTATAGAGCTATTTTGTGACAGAATTGCTTTCATATATTGGAAGCCTAAAATATTATTTGGTTGTGACATACCTATGTTTTTTTCAGATGTTAAAATGTGTGAGAAAGCATCCGATGTTGCTTTTGCATAACTATTACCAGCGTCCATGAATTGTTTTACAAGGCAGTTAAAAGTCTCTTCTTCGTTTTTTTGTATGGAGATGGTATTATAAAAATTTTCGATTTGTCCATCCTCACTACCGAAACAAATTTCGGAAACACGTAGGGCATTTAAAATGGAAATAGCACCATTTGCGAAGGTTTCAGCCTTTTGTGTTGCAAAGACGTATGGAAGCTCTACAACAAGGTCTACGCCGTTTGCTAAGGCCATTTTAGTGCGATACCATTTGGAAATGAGTGCGGGCTCACCACGCTGTAAAAAAGGACCACTCATAACGGCAATTATTATATCGGATTGTGTTAACTTTTTTGTCTGTTGCACATGATAAAGATGACCGTTATGAAAAGGGTTATATTCAACAACAATACCACCAGCTTTTATGGTAATCTCTCCTTTCGATGTAGCATCTTTTTGAAAAACGTGATACTCTATATATTATTTACTATGATGACTTCATTATAGTGTAAAGAAAAAACTTACACTATAAACGCATTATACCACTTGTTATACGGGTTTTAATCCTCTTCATTTTCAACGATGACCACATTTTGACCACTTCGACCACTTTTTAATACATTTCCTAGCATTTCAGTTACTTTAATTTGAAGCTCTTCATAAACATCAGTATAAATATTTAAAGTTGTAGAAACATTTGTATGACCAAGCAATTTTGAAACAACCTTTGCATTTGCGCCAGAATCGATTAAAATAGTTGTAAACGTTCTTCGGATATCGTGGAATCTAATATACGGTACGTCAATTGCTTCGCACAAAGCTTTCATTTGGTAGCGTATCGTATATGGATGCACGATTTTTTTATTTCTTGTGCAAATTAATAAGTCGAAAGAATTCTCCTTCTTATGAATTTGATATTCTAACAATTCTCCCATTAATTCCTCTGTCATCGGGATTATACGATTAGATGCTTCAGTTTTTGTCTCACCTAATTCATACTTTCCATCAACAAGCGTTAATGTTCTTTGTACATGAATAGTCTTGTTTTTGAAATTAATATCATCCCACTGTAAAGCTAATACTTCTCCAATCCGCATGCCTGTATGCAACGCTAAAACAAACGCAATATAATAGCTTCCTTGTATTTTTGCATACTCCATAAACTTCATGGCTTGTTCCACTGTCCAACTAGCTTGCGACTTCTTTTTAACTTTAGGCCGTTTAGCTTTCTTAGCAGGATTAGAGTTAATCATTTCTAGTTCTACGCCTTTATCGAGGATTTGTTTTAACATAACATCAACAGATGAAATGTATTTCGTAGTTAGACCCTCTTTAAGTAGCTTCTGGTGAAAATTATGAACAGTCAATGGTTTTATATCTGATAATCTCTTTTCACCAAATTCAGGCATAACACGTGAGCGTAGAATGCGTTTGTATTGATACAATGTTGATGGTCTACACGATGATTCTTTCTCTTGCATCCAGATTTCTACGAGCTGAGAAAAGCGAATATCACTATTCTCGTAATCCCCATTTGCTAAATCATTTGTTACTCTTGCCACTTCTTCTTGAGCAGCTTTCTTTGTTTTAAAGCCACCTTTAGTGACTTGTTTCCGTTTACCTGTGATAGGGTCTTTGCCGACATCCATGGTAAAAGACCACTTCTCACCACGTTTACGAAAGTATGCCATGATTTTTCACCTCGTCATAATCGTTTTCTAGATACAAGCTGTGATATGTGGTAGTGGTATAAGAAATGATAGCATGTAAGCCTAATATCTGTAAAAGGAAACTTACAGATATAGAACAAGTGAGCTACAATATTTATATACAAAAAGAAAGGGGGATAAAAAATGGGAGAATTCACAAAAGAACCTGGTGGGCATAAAATTACTGACCCTGGTGTAGGTTGGCACAATGAACCGGGCAGTGGTGGCTGGAAATGCAACGAAGACCCAGGGACGGGTTGGAAGACAATTACTAGTCCAAGTATAGGTGTGTAAGAAAAGACCTGCGGTAGTATGTCAACTGAAAAATAATATCTTTTGAAGTTATCAAAGGACAAATTGCTTAAAAAAGACATCACGAAACTAGACCAGTATTTTATGTAAAATAC
>NZ_JAKUFX010000010.1:0-90340 GCF_022663635.1 Bacillus cereus group sp. BfR-BA-01356
CAGTATTTTACATAAAATACTGGTCTAGTTTCGTGATGTCTTTTTTAAGCAATTTGTCCTTTGATAACTTCAAAAGATATTATTTTTCAGTTGACATACTACCGCAGGTCTCTTCTTTTCCTTCATAAATAAATACATGTTCTATCGTTGTCTGAAATGTTTTCGCTATTTCAAATGCTAGCGGAAGTGATGGATCGTATTTCCCTTTTTCAATTGAGATAATGGTTTGTCTGGAAACTCCAAGTTTCTCAGCCAACTTTTCTTGAGATAGTCCAAATTTTTTTCGGTATTCGACCATTTTATTTTCCAAGGAAATTTCTCCCTCCTTCCATATACCGAGTATATATGTAAAGGAAACTTTACGTCAAGTTCCCTTTACATATATTTTGATTATTATTCACGCTATTTATATAGAAGAAACTTTTTTCAATTTCAGCACGTCTATTTTGAAGCGAAACACGGAACACTGTAAATAACTGTTACTATATCTCCTCACTTCTTTTTTTAAAATTTAATATCTCCATATTTGTTTTATCCTTTTAAAATATTTCATTTATTTCTTTATTTCACGAAATACGTTATTTGTTTTACGGTGTTTTTCGTCATATTTATAGAAACTAACTGTTTATGGAGCATTTTTTATGTTTAGCAACTTTTTTTGTAGAAATCCTTCACTTTCCTTTCAATATTTAACACTATCTAAATAAAGTTTACGATAAATTCATAATTTTTTATTTTTTATACTATATTCCGTTATATTGTTGTATAATATCTATGAAAGCGCTTATTATTTCAATATACATAATTCAAACTGATTTTATCGAAACATTCTAACTATTATACCTATATTTAAATGCAACAATTATAGCTATTAGTATAGGCATACCAAATATATCCACCCCATTTTTCTGTAAAATTACTTTATAACATGAAAGATTAACTTGGGTGATAAGTTATTGTGAATGTTTTTTTACAAAACAGATAAGTAATAGTGTTTGGTATTATGTAAATTATTGTAATAACATAAGAGTAAAGAAAACATTTACATTGATTATTGATTCATTACTTATTGAAAAAGAGCAAAATGCACCTTTGTATGGAAAAGGATTATATGCATTGGGAGGTTTAAACAAATGACGAGGAAGAATACAACGACAAACCCTTGGGCCAAGTTCCACGGTCCGAACCTTGGTTATGTTATTGAACAGTATGATCTTTACGTAACTGGAGCAGGTTCTGTTGATCCGGAATTACAAGAGCTTTTTGAAATTTTTGGAGCTCCTTCGTTTCAAGATGATGTCGTAACAGGGGACAACACAGCAACACATTTTTCTCCTCAAAACACAGGTAACATTGAAAAAATTCTTAAAGTCGTTCAACTAGTTGAGCAGATTCGTTCTTTCGGGCACACGTTGGCTCACATCAACCCGATGGAAGATGCTGCAAATGGACAATCTCTTCTTGAGAAAGCAATGAGCGAACTGAGCGATGCTGACTTGAAAGCGATTCCAGCGAAAACAGTATGGCAAGATGCACCAGAAGGTATTCACACTGCACTTGATGTAATTCATAGATTAAAAGACGTTTATACAAAATCTTTAGCTTATGAATTTTCTCATATACAAGATAGTGAAGAACGCGCGTGGTTGCATCAAATGGTGGAATCAAATTCATTGCGTCAACCACTATCAAATAAAAAACGAACTGCTCTTTTAAAACGTTTAACAGCTGTTGAAGGTTTCGAGCAATTCTTGC
Source organism: Bacillus cereus group sp. BfR-BA-01356 (assembly GCF_022663635.1). Taxonomy (NCBI): domain Bacteria; kingdom Bacillati; phylum Bacillota; class Bacilli; order Caryophanales; family Bacillaceae; genus Bacillus; species Bacillus cereus group sp. BfR-BA-01356. The sequence goes on from NZ_JAKUFX010000010.1 coordinate 1,756, forward strand.
ATAAAACATTCGTTGGGCAAAAACGTTTCTCTATCGAGGGCGTTGATATGCTTGTACCTGTTTTAGATGAAATTGTTCTAGAAGGTGCTAAGAACGGCGTAGAGGATGTCATGATTGGTATGGCTCACCGCGGTCGCCTAAGCGTACTTGCTCACGTATTAGAAAAACCATATAGCCACATGTTTGCTGAGTTCAAACATGCCAAAATAGAAGGCGCAGTGGCTAATTCTGGCTGGACTGGCGATGTGAAATACCACCTAGGTAGAGAACAAGTCGTTAGTAACGAAGAAGTTAGCACTCGCGTGACATTAGCAAATAACCCGAGTCATCTTGAGTTCGTGAATCCTGTAGTAGAAGGTTTCGCACGTGCTGCTCAAGAGAATCGTAAAAAATCTGGTCTTCCAGATCAAGATACTTCAAAATCATTCGTAATTTTAGTTCATGGTGATGCTGCATTCCCTGGTCAAGGTATTGTATCTGAGACACTCAACTTAAGCAGATTGAACGCGTATCAAACAGGCGGAACGATTCATGTTATCGCAAACAATGCAGTTGGTTTTACGACTGACAGCTATGATTCTCGTTCTACGAAATATTCTAGTGACCTTGCAAAAGGTTTCGATATTCCGATTGTTCACGTGAACGCTGATGATCCGGAAGCTTGTCTTGCAGCTGCTAACCTTGCAATTCAATATCGCATGTTGTTCAAAAAAGATTTCTTAATCGATTTAATTGGTTACCGCCGCTACGGTCATAACGAAATGGATGATCCAGCAGTTACGCAACCACAAGTGTACAAAAAAATTAAAAACCATCCAACTGTAAGGGCAATTTATGCAGATCAATTACAAGCTGCTGGTGTTCTAAATGCAGATGAGGTTGAAACAATTACACAGTTTACACAAGAGCAATTAAAATCTGACTATGCACAAGTACCACCAGCTGATACGAGCGACGCAACAATTCACGTTAAAGTGCCAGATGTTGTTGCAAAAGGTATTCAGCCAATTGATACTGGTGTTGAGCTTGACTCACTTCGTGCAATTAATGAAGGTCTACTATCTTGGCCAGAAGGCTTTAACGTATATCCGAAAGTGAAGAAAATTCTTGAGCGCCGTAAAGATGCTCTTGAAGAAAATGGTAAAATTGAATGGGCACTTGCTGAATCGTTAGCATTCGCTTCTATTTTACAAGAAGGTACGCCAATTCGTTTAACTGGTCAAGATTCACAGCGTGGTACATTCGCACACCGTCATATCGTATTACACGATACTGATACAAACGAAACATATTCACCATTGCATCGCTTACCAAACATTAATGCATCGTTCTCTGTTCATAACAGTCCGTTATCAGAGGCCGCTGTTGTTGGTTACGAATATGGTTATAACGTATTCGCTCCAGAAACTCTTGTTATGTGGGAAGCGCAATATGGTGACTTCTCAAATACTGCGCAAGCATTATTTGATCAATATGTTTCAGCTGGAAGAGCAAAATGGGGTCAAAAATCTGGCTTAGTTCTCCTATTACCACACGGTTATGAAGGTCAAGGACCAGAGCACTCTAGTGCACGTCCAGAGCGTTTCTTACAGTTAGCTGCTGAGAATAACTGGACAGTTGCAAACTTAACGAGTGCGGCACAATACTTCCATATCCTGCGTCGTCAAGCATCTATCTTAGGAACAGAAGCTGTTCGACCATTAGTATTGATGACGCCGAAGAGTTTATTACGTCACCCACTTACGCTTTCAACTGCTAGTCAGTTAAGCGAAGGACGTTTCCAACCTGCTTTAGAACAAGAAAACCTTGGCATGAAACCAAATAAAGTAAAACGTCTTGTTTTAAGCACAGGTAAAATGGCGATTGACTTAGCAGCAGAAATCGAGTCTGGTAAACATGAGTACAACTTAGACGAAGTTCATGTCGTTCGTATTGAGCAATTGTACCCATTCCCTGCTGAGAAAGTTCAATCTATTATTAAACGCTTTAAAAACTTAGAAGAAATCATTTGGGTTCAAGAAGAACCTCGTAATATGGGTGCATGGCATTACATGGCTCCAATTCTGTTCGAACTTGCTGGAGATAAAGTGAAAACAGGCTACATTGGACGTCCTGATCGCTCTAGTCCATCTGGCGGCGATCCATTCGCTCACAAAGCTGAGCAAGAACTAATTGTTGCACATGCTTTAGATGTGAAGTATAACTTCCGTCAAGATAAACAAGAAATTGAAGTTTACAGCAACTAAAAAGTAACAATGAAGGTTTCTAGCTTGTTCCTTGGGCAGATATTCTGCCCAAGGCCAGGCTAACAAATGGAGATTACCGAAGACAAAAGAAGAAAAAACACACCGTTAGGCAAATAAGGGGAGGACATTTAAAATGATCGAAATTAAAGTACCTGAGCTTGCAGAATCTATTACTGAAGGAACTATTTCACAATGGCTTATCAACGTAGGCGACAAAGTTGAGAAAGGTGGCAGCGTTGTTGAGCTTGAAACTGATAAAGTCAATGTAGAAATCATTGCAGAAGATTCAGGTATTGTATCGAAGTTACTAGGCGAACCTGGGGATACAGTTGAAGTTGGCGCAACTATCGCAATTTTAGATGCTAATGGAGCACCAGTTGCAGTAAGTACACCTGCACCGGCTGCTGAGCAACCAAAACAAGAAACAGCTGAAGCACCGAAAGCTGCGGCACCAAGTGCTGAGCAAACTGCAACACTACAAGGGTTACCAAATACAAACCGTCCTATCGCATCACCAGCTGCTAGAAAGATGGCTCGTGAATTAGGAATCGACTTAAACGACGTACGTAGTACAGATCCACTTGGACGCGTGAGACCACATGATGTACAAGCTCATGCTGCAGCACCAAAAGAAGCACCAGCTGCTCCAAAGAGTCCAGCTCCTGCTCCAGTTGCAAAAACGGAATTCGAAAAACCAGTTGAGCGCGTGAAAATGTCCCGCCGCCGTCAAACAATTGCAAAACGTCTTGTAGAAGTTCAACAAACATCTGCAATGTTAACAACATTTAACGAAGTTGATATGAGTGCGATCATGGAATTACGTAAAGAACGCAAAGATGCTTTCGAGAAAAAACATGATGTACGTCTTGGCTTCATGTCATTCTTCACAAAAGCAGTTGTTGCAGCATTAAAACAATTCCCATTATTAAATGCTGAAATTCAAGGTGACGAGCTTATCATTAAAAAATTCTATGATATCGGTATTGCAGTAGCAGCTCCAGATGGATTAGTTGTTCCAGTTGTACGCGATGCTAACCAATTAAACTTCGCTGAAATCGAAAGCGAAATTCGTGAATTAGGTAAAAAAGCACGCGATAACAAACTTTCATTAAAAGAACTACAAGGTGGTACATTTACAATTACAAACGGTGGTGTATTCGGTTCTCTAATGTCAACACCAATCCTAAATAGCCCTCAAGTTGGTATTTTAGGAATGCATAAAATCCAAGTACGCCCAGTTGCAATTGATAACGAGCGTATGGAAAACCGCCCAATGATGTACATTGCTTTATCTTACGATCACCGCATTGTTGATGGTAAAGAAGCAGTTAGCTTCCTTGTTGCTGTTAAAGATATGCTTGAAGATCCAAAGTCATTATTATTAGAAGGTTGATAGATTAAAAATCTATTAAAGGCTGTAGAATGAATCATTCTACAGCCTTTTTTTATTGTGTTCATACGGGACAAATTTCATGACATAAAGTAATAATGTATGCCTAAACGTAAGGAGGATTAAAATGAATAACCTTCCAATTCATGCAAAACTTAAAGTAAATAAGGATACTTTCTTCCTTCCCGATTCAAACGGGGGTGTCTATTTTCGAAATAACGCCAGTTCATTTCGCATGGACGGTGATGGAATTTATGACTGGATTGAAAAATTAATGCCAATGTTTAACGGAAATTATTCTTTAGCAGAAATAACCGATGGCCTCCCTCTCCCCTATCAAAATCGGGTATTTGAAATTGGAGAGATTTTATATGAAAATGGTTTCGTTCGCGATGCAAATCAAGATGCACCTCATGAATTAAACAGTACATTACTCGACAGATATGCTTCGCAAATTGAATTTTTAGAAGCCGATTCTCATTCAGGTGCTTTAAAATTCGAAACGTACCGCGGAGCAAATGTCCTTGTACTTGGTTCTGGGGATATGCTCACTTCCTTAGTTTCTTCTTTATTAGAATCTGGTTTACCTACATTTCATTACCTCGTTACAGATCGAGATGAAACAAACTATGACAGAATACATGAGCTAATAGAACGTGCATATGAAGTTGATAACAGTGTACTCCTTCAAGAAATCGATACTACAATTGACCGTCCTTTACATGAAGTATTCGAACCTTTTGATTGGATTTTATATGTTTCTCAAAACGGAGACATTGACGGTTTAAAAACAGTTCACACTATTTGTAGAGAAACGAAAAAGAATTTTATACCAGCTATTTGTTTATCAACACTCGGTATAGCTGGACCTGTCGTAATGGAAAACCGTGATGAATGCTGGGAATCCGCATGGCATCGACTACATGAAACGACTTTGCAAAATGAAAATTCATCGGATTCCTTCTCACAAATTACATCTGCCATGTTAGCAAATGTAATCGTTTTTGAATTGTTTAAACATGTCGCGGATGATTCATATCGTGAAAAAGAATCACAATTCTTTTTATTAAACTATGAAACACTTGAAGGAACGTGGCATCCTTTTATAAAACACCCTCTTGCAACTGATGAAAGTTTTACAATTGATACGATAGAAAATCTTTCTGAAAAACTTGAGCATCGGTCGAACCAACATACTTCAACTGATGTATTCCGCTTTTTCGACTCATTAACTTCTAAAGAAGCCGGTATATTCCATGTATGGGATGAACAAGATTCATATCAATTACCGTTATCACAGTGCTATATTCAAGTAGCCACTCCACTATCAGATGGCCCAGCTCCCCTTCTGCCTCTTATGACTTGCAGTGGATTGACTCATAATGAAGCACGCCGAGAAGCCGGTTTAACAGGAATTGAAACATATGTAGCAGAAATCATTCACCGCCTTATTCCTGAACATAACGATATCGGTATCGGTGCTGGAGAAACGATGACAGAAGGATTTTACCGGGCACTACAACAACATTTAAACAATAAACTGTATGAGCGGCAGTCACATATGCTAGAAGAACTTACAACGATTGATTTAACTGATATTCACGATAAACATTGTAGATTTTATTACGATGCTCTTGCTACAATTCATGAAACACCTAAAATTGCAATGAGTGAAGAGATTCTCAGTTTTCCAGTCATTTGGATTGGTATAAATGATAGATGGTACGGTGCATCTAATATTAATATGACGTTAGCGTTACGAAGCGCACTACAACTATCACTGCTACACATTCAAAGTGAAGAGACTCCTTACAGAGCTAATATCTTGCCTGAATCATCTATTATTTTATATGACACGGATTCTTTTAGAGTGGAAATACAAGCGGAAGAAGAAATTCCAAGTGTGCAATCTTTACAGCTTGCCTTACAGCATTTAGAAGAACATAATTTTTATCCCTTCGTGTTTGATTTAGCAATCGAACCATTTTTGAAAGAAAACTTAGACGGTGTGTATGGGGTATTAATTGCAAAGGAGGACGGTCTATGACTCAAAATATATTACTTATAGGGGATGGCCTTCTTGCAGACTATGTACATGATCAATTATGCAAACAATATTCCATCATTCGTCAGCATACCCTTACAGAAGAACTTCCTGAAAATATTCATCTCGCTCTCGTATTACATGACGGATCTCCTTCTACTATTCATCATGACGCTGAGCTAATTTTTCGGTCAAATCATATTCCGTGGTTACGTGGTTTTACTTCATTTGGCGAAGGTATTATCGGTCCTTACATTCATCCTCTTACGCCCGGATGTTCCCATTGTTCTGATGGACGCCGTTTTATCGCTGGCTTTGATCAAAAAGAAATGTGGGAACTACAACGGAAATATGCCTTTAAAGCAGATAATGTAACGAGGCGTGATGTACGTGCCACCCAAAATGGAATGTTACAAATGTGCCATCTTATTTGCGCAGAAACAGAAAAAATATTAACTCATAACCATTCTTCTTTAGAAAATGAACTTATTTTACTAAACTTACAAACATTACAATGTACGCGGCATTCTTTTCTTCCAGATCCTCTCTGTCCTGTATGTAGTAATTTACCTGATGATACTGCGGATGCGGCGGAAGTTTCTTTACAACCGAGTTTAAAAGTAAGCACCGAAACGTATCGCTGCCGTTCCATTCATGAATTAAACACATTTTTAACGCGAGACTATTTAGATTATCGGGTCGGTATGTTGAACGGCAAAATGCAGCATTCATTATTACCATTCGCTGACGTCATTATAAACATGCCATTAATGTTCGGAAATGAAGGTGTTGCAGGCCGAACTCATTCATTTGCAGTGAGTGAAGCAACTGCTATTTTAGAAGGTTTAGAACGATATTGCGGTATGTCGCCTCGCGGGAAAAAGACAAATGTGCATGGTAGTTTTCATGATTTAGAGGAACATGCACTAAATCCCCTCACACTCGGTGTACATGCAAATGAACATTACAATCGTGATAATTTTCCATTTAAGCCGTTTGATCCTGATTATGAGCAAAACTGGGTATGGGGATATTCTTTATCACAAAACAGACCGCTTTTAGTTCCTGAATCAATTGCTTATTATAGCCTCGGTCATCGAGATGCTTTCGTGTATGAAACATCAAATGGATGTGCAATTGGCGGTAGTTTAGAAGAAGCGATTTTTCACGGTATTTTAGAAATTGTAGAGCGTGATGCCTTCTTACTCACTTGGTATGCAGAATTACCTCTTCCCCGCCTTGATCTGAGTTCAGCAAATGATACAGAATTACAATTAATGATCCAGCGGTTACGTACGATTACCGGGTATGAATTACACGCTTTTAATGCGACGATGGAACACGGCATCCCGAGCTTATGGGTAATTGCAAAAAATACGCGTGAAAATGGAATGAACGTTGTTTGTGCGGGAGGCGCTCATTTAGATCCTATTCGAGCCTTAAAAAGCGCCATTCAAGAAATAGCAGGCATGTTACTAATAACAGACGATGAGCTCGAGCACAAAAGAGAATACTACGAAAAGTGCTTACAAGATCCTTATTTCGTTAATAAAATGGAAGACCATAGTATGCTGTACGGATTGAAAGAAACGGAAGAACGTCTTCACTTCCTTTTACGAGAAGATGCACCGGTGCAAACGTTCCAAGAAATAAATGTATCACAATCATTTGATATGGATTTAACATCCGATCTCCACCAACTTTTAAATCGTTTGCATCAATCTGACCTTGAAGTAATCGTTGTAGATCAAACCGTTCCCCTTATAGAAAAGAACGGACTACACTGTGTAAAAGTTATTATTCCAGGTATGTTACCGATGACGTTCGGACACCATCTTACTCGGGTTACAGGACTGGACCGGGTATATACCGTACCGATGACACTTGGATATACAGACGAACCTTTAACAAATGAAAGATTAAATCCACATCCACATCCGTTTCCATAGTAAAGGAGGGATTTCATGCAGCTAGATACTTTTTTACATCATCTCCATTTCTCTATCGATGAAATTATGCCAAATCATGAGGTGGACTGGAAAGACGCACCGCTTCCTTATAAATTATATCGAAATGTACCTACCATCCCGCTCTCCTTAGAAATCCCGTTATCTTTATCGAACTCTTCTACTACACCTACTCTAAATGAGATTGGTCACTACCTTTGGTATTCATTTGGTGTAACACAATTATGTCAGCTAAATAGCGAGAGAAATGTATTACGTAGATCCATTCCTTCAGGCGGTGCCTTATACCCGAATGAATTGTATATCTATTTAAAGATTGACGATTATCCAGACGGCATTTACCATTATGACGCCGCGCATCACCGACTTATTTTACTTCGCGAAGGAAATTTCGATTCTTATTTAGCAGACGCACTCGGTAATCGCTGTAACATACAGGATTGTTTCGGTACTGCATTCGTATCCACTATGTTTTGGAAAAACTTCTTTAAATACAATAACTTTTCATATCGACTTCAAGGATTAGATAGCGGGGTTCTCATCGGACAATTACTAGAATGTGCAAATCAGTTCGGTTATACGAACGGCGTATACTTTCAATTTCTAGACCGTGCACTGAACCATTTACTCGGATTGTCAGAAGGTGAAGAAAGTGTGTATGCCGTTATTCCTTTAAGTACAGAGCCAGAAACTAATTGGTTTCACAATGATTACCGTGAAAATAAAACAGTTACTTCTCATGAGTTGTTGCAACAAATTCCGCCGCTCGCACATGAACATTTCGTTCGCTCAAAACATGTAGATGAATATCCGATGATAACAAAAATAAATGAAGCTTCTATGATCGAATCGACAGCACACTTCCAAACACTAGCTCATGAAGAGCACTATCAACATCATGAGTATGCTGTACAACTGCCGAAAGTAGAGCGTTTATCTTATGATTTCTTGCAACTTTGCAGAAAACGGTATTCCCCTGATGCTGACTTTACTTTAACGAAATGGGATGCAGCTGAGCTCGCTACTTTACTACAAGAAGCGAGCCTCTCCTTCCCCTATTACAACGACCTTGATGGTAAGTATACAAATAAAAATACACGCGTCTCCTTATATGGATGTTTTTATAACGTGAAAAATATTGAAAACGGAGCTTACGCTTATAACAGTAAAACACATTCCATACAACCAATTCGATATGGAGACCTTCGCTACACACTTCAGTCTAGTATGACGATGGATAACGTAAACCTTTTTCAAGTACCACTTTGCCTACATGTAGTCGGAAAGAAAGATTATTATACAAATGCATTAAGCTATAGAGGGTACCGTATCCATCAAATGGAAGCAGGTATACTCGTTCATAAACTCGTTTTTGCAGCGACCGCGATGGGGATGGGCGGGCATCCTTTACTTAGTTTTGATACAAATTCATGTGATCAATTGTACGGAATAGATGCTGGGAATGAAACATCTCTTATTCAAGTTCCAGTTGGGGCATATCGAGCGCGGAATTGGTTAAAAGGGGCTTTGCATTGTTAGAAGCACGCCGTCTATCGGCGTGCTTTTTTACTAGATTAACTTAAAAATACTCTTAATTTGTCTAGCAAATAACCAATTTTTCGTACCGTAGTTATCATTTAAACTATCTAAATTGATAGATTGTCCGTTAGCAAACTTTAATTCTAACGTAGTATTTTTGTCATTTGTTTTTAAGTTACTATTTGTAATGTCATCATACTTTAATTTTTCAATCTCAATATATTCGTCTTTTTCTTGTCCAATCACGACATGGTCTTGGAAGAAGAAAAATACTTCTACTTTTTTACCGAAACAAAATACATTTTTCGTATAAATTAATGTCGCGTTATCAAGTCCGACACATACTTCTTTCATTTCTTCCACAACGTGTCCAAAGTCTTCTTCATGTCTTGCATTTGATTCAGCAATCCATTCTTCGATTGTTTTCATGTTAATTGCCATACTGCGCCCCCTGGTTCATTCATTGCTTCGTTAAAAAAATAAATACTATATGAAAATATAAGCGATACGTAATATGTTTTCAAGGGGAAAGGGTATATTCAAAATAAAGTGAAACTTTATTTACTCCCTCATTGTAAAAAAAATAGCACTTTAAAAAGTGCTATTCCGCTCTCCTTGCCGCTTGCTGAATTGGGTCCCAAACGCTGTTATATGGTGGTGCATAACTTAAGTCGACATCTTCTAAATCGTGAATACTCATTTTATTGAAAAGTGCCATTGCAATCACATCAATCCGTTTATCTACGCCTTCTTCTCCAATTACTTGCCCGCCCAATAATTGTTTCGTATCGGATCGATATAATAATTTCAAGTAAAGTGGTTTTGCATTTGGATAATAGCCCGCCATATTTGTAGAATCTACTTTAACTGTTTTATACGGGATGTGTAGCCCTTTCGCTTCTTTTTCATTTAATCCTGTTCTTGCAAGCGTCAAATCCATAAATTTAATAATACCTGTACCTAACGTACCTTTAAAGGCTCTTCGTTTATCCAGCATGTTCAGTCCAGCAAGTCGCCCTTGTTTATTGGCAGTCGTTCCGAGCGGGATATGATCATGAATTTCCTTTATAACGTGGTAATGTGTTGCGCAATCACCAGCTGCATATACGTCTTGCACATTCGTTTGCATATATGCATTTACTTCAATTGCCCCTTTATGATTCTTACGTATATTTGTCCCTTCAAGAAAATCAGTATTTGGCTTCACTCCGACAGATACTAAAACAAGATCCGCTTTATACGTACCTTTATCCGTTTCAACTGCTTCTACTCGTTCATTCCCTTTGAATGCTTTTACATTTTCATTCGTTAAAATTTCAATATGATGTTTATCTGCTTCTTTATGTATGTACTCTGCCATATCTGCATCATAAATCGTACCGATATGATCATTTCGCTCAATCATTCTTACTTTCTTACCAAGTTCGACGAATGTTTCTGCCATCTCAAGTCCAATGGCACCACCGCCAATAATCGTTACATCTTCAACTTTATTCGTTTCTAGCGTTTTTAATATGCGCTCAGCATCAGGAATTGTTTTTAAAAGATGAACGCCTTGTAATTCCCGTCCTTCCCATTCTGGCATAACAGGACGCACTCCAGTCGCAATTAATAATCGATCGTACGGAAATTCAAAGACATCTTTCGTCTTCGTATGCTCTGCGTACACCATTTTCTTTTCCGTATCTACTTTCGTTACTTCATGACGCACTTTCGCATCAATTCCATATTTCTCACGAAACGTCTTTACGTTACGCGCGATTAACTTTTCAGTTGAAGCGATAGCACCACTAATGACATACGGTAATCCACACTGAGCGTATGAATAAATTTCACCTTTTTCTAAAGTTACAACATTTGCATTTTCATCGTTTCTAACAATTTGCATCGCTGCACTCATACCAGCTGCATCTCCGCCAATAATGACATAGTTCACTTTACCACTCCTTCTTTTTTTACATACTCTTTACGTTTTCCATATTTTATAGAAATAACACCTACTTCCATTGTAAAGAAAGAGAATTCCATCTTCAAATTTTGTGCACAAACCTATGCTTGAATAGGTAACTGTCGTGTCTTATAAACAATATGTTTAATATGCTATAACAGTAACAATTGAAAGTAGGTGAAACATACATGTGCGCCGGCCTTCTCGCTCAAACTCCAGAGGAACCGAAAGAACCAAAACCCGCCTTGTCGCTTGATCAAGAATTCTCTATTAACGCAACCATCTATAGTGCTCGTGCTTGGTTATCTAATGATGAGACTTTCCCACAAACGATTTGGAAAGGCTCTCGCTTCGCTTCAGCATCACACGCTGGCAAGTCCATCTTACCAATCGGCACTGTAAAAATTTTGAACTTATCTGATGATACAATAACAGTTACTGCATCATCAGAATCAGATGATAATCTCAAAATAGTCGTACCCCCTCATTCTGAAGGTGTTTTAACATCTAATGGTTTATCTGATGTGCAAGCAAGTACATCAGGAGGAGCAAGTAAAGTCACATTTCTCTTTCATATCTTTTTCTCAAGGGATCCTGGTTCAGATAAAAAACCATAAAAAGGTACAGTTATGCACTGTACCTTTTTTCCTGTGTTCTATTCTCTTGATTTGATTAGTTCAATATTATAAGTTTCGATATCTGTTAACTTTCCTTTAAAATAAGGATTTTCTCTATACCAAGACTGTTTTGCAAAATACGCTTGCATATCTTTCGTTTGAAAAATATGTCCATGCCTTGCATATATTTCATTTCTAGCAATTTTCAACTGCTCTTTCGATAAATATGTTAAATCTGCGCTCGTTAATTTTCGAATATCACTATCAGGAAAGATGAAACCATTATATACATACCCAGTCGCGGGCGTTGGAGTAACATTATAAACAACTGTTTTTTCTGTACTTTTCTTTTGGAATGGAAGATTATAAGACGAAAGTGCCGTTACCGTCTCTACTTGTGTCGTTTCCCGTCCGCTTTCTCCATTTCGTTCTAAATAAATCGTCGCACTTCCATCAGTCGCTACTGGCCCCCATGTAATTTCTTCTCCTGCCAGCGCTGTAACCGGTTTTTGATTTACGTACAATGTTGCACCCGGCGCGTTCGTTTGAACTGTAATATATTGACCTTGCAACGTTAAATCTATCGTTACGTTATTTTGGCTCTGTTTCATAAGTACAACCTTTTCCTCACGAGATAATTTTACATAGTCATTTTTATAATCTGATTGAAACACTTGATTTCCCGGAAGAAATGGCCCATATTGCTTCTCAAACCTTTTGTCATCTGTCTTATCAATTTCTTTTCCGTTCATTTTTAACGATACGCCTTTTTCATTTGTAAGCAAAGTTGTATAGTACGTCTTCGCTTTCAATTTATATCGATCAAATATAAAGAAATACTTTCCGTCTTTCGTTAATGAAAAGTCAGCTCTTTCTATTCCGTCCCGTTGTTTTTCACCTTGTCTCAAATATCCTTTTAATTCATTTACGTAAGATGGATTTTCTTTTATATATGAAAATAGGGGCTTTACACTCTCTCTCGTTATCATAACCGATGGATCATCTGCCGTAACGATCTCAGCTAATTTCTCTCCGTCCCTCTCTTGTAAAATCGTAATCATCCGGTCTACTTGTGCCAGCTGCGTATAATACGACGATCCGTACAAATACAATCCAATAATCACTATAACAAATAGCGCTAACAGTGTAATGCCAACTTTTGCACCACCGCTCATGTTCTTCTTTACTACAGGACGTCCCCTCTTCGACCCGCAGTTTTGACAAAATTGCAAACCATCTTCAAACTGAACTCCGCACTTTGTACATACATTCATTCAGTCAACCACCTTTTCATTAGAAGCCAGTTATTCCCTGTGTTAAGGCTTGAATTATCGTGCTAATGTAAGACCAAAGTACAATGAACGTTGCAATTCCAATTAAAACATTTGCAATAATAAGTGTGTAAACGAGATCTAATCCGCCATTGTCTAGCTTTAATACGGCTACAGTTATACTAATCCCTATATAAGTTGCAGCTACGGATAATAATATAGGTAAGAAAAAGATTAATAAGAAACTAAAAAGAAAAGAAAGGACTAATATGACAATAGCCGGCGTCGCTATCGTTCCCCATATACCAAATACTTCAAGAAACGAAAAAGATGATTTCATCATCTTGCCACTTACAAAAATAATAAATCCGACAAATAAAGTTAAAATTAATAAAAAGAAAAAGACCGTTATAGATTCTCCAAAAAACGTGGGAGTAGATATATCTGGTGCAAATGTTCTCGTAACTGCTGATGCTGCACTCATCATTCTATAAAAAATACATGCTCCTAAAAAACAAATAAGAACAAGACTTACAATTCCATTTCGCACTTCAATAGCGCCGCTTTTCATAATCGCTGTCGGTGCTTGTAATGCATGTTTAAAAAATTGAAAATAGCCGCTCGCAAACCGTTTCGCTTGCTCTACCGTTTCATTTGGCCGAGCTTCCTTTGCTTGTGCCGCACGTGCTTGTTCCGGCCCTTCTTCTTGGCCACTACTTGCCACTACTTCTTCCGTTAACGAATGTCCACAATTCCCGCAAAACTTTGCCTCCGCTGCATTTTCTGTATGACATGACGGACATTTCATTCTCTTATCCCTCCTTAAGCATATACCATATAGGGTGTTACAAGTTCAATATATGACTTTGGACATAAAACATGACTACAAGAAAAAGATTCTGAAATCCTTCTTCCGAAAGAAAATATATGTGCTAGTAATCTTGAAAAAAAATGCTATTATGAAACAGAATAAATAATATTTTTAACAGATTGGATGACTGGCAATGGAATTGGTAAACTCAATTTTTCAAATACTCCTTACAAGCGTAATCCAATTATTATCTTTAATTGGCGTTATCATTGTAATTGGATTTCTATTAGGCTATTTAGAATCTCTCACACGCATGTATTGGTCGAGAGCTTTCGGAAGAAAAGGATTCCTATTAACGGCTTGGATTGGTGTTCCGATTCACGAACTTGGACATGCCATTATGTGCGTGCTGTTCCGTCATAAGATTGTAGCAACGCAGTTCTTCCCGACAGATACAAGTCAAGGGGCTTTAGGTTACGTACAACATCAATACAATCAAAAAAGTGTGTATCAACGGATTGGGAATTTCTTCATCGGCATTGGGCCTATTATTTCTGGTATTACTGCACTAATCCTTTTAATGCGCTATTTCGTACCAGAATCATATTTTTTATTTAATACAACTCTCGAAAAAACGATTGCTTCTACTTCTATTAATATAGAAATGATCCAAAACATGCTCTTGTCGACGTTTGTATTATTGAAAAGCTTATTTACAATCGGTAATTTATTGAATCCTTCCTTTTGGTTATTTTTATTTATCGCCATTTGCATTTCCGCACATATCGCTTTAAGTAAACCAGACATTAAAGGATCAATAGACGGAGTTATCGTCATGTTTATCGTTTTATTTTTATTCAACATCATCGCGGGACTGTTTCAATACGACAGTAACCAGCTACTTGGACAGGTTATGAAATATAATATGTATCTCATTGCGTTTTCTAGTGTAGCACTGCTTTTCTCTTGTATTTCTACACTTGTAAGTTTTGGGTTTTATAAAATAAGAAGAGGGCGTTCTTTTTGAACGCCCTCTTCTTATTAATTATTCCCCTTATAATCACAATGCTCAACCGGAACACGAGCATGCCCTTCTTCATCGGTACACCATGACTGTGATTGGAATGCAAGAAAGATACCAATCCATTCTTCTTCCTTTTCAAAGTGAATGAGTATTCCTCCGTCTTGCCATATGCCATCATCACCTTGCCATTTTTCTACATTCCCTTGATTCATGTGAATATCATGTATACCGTTTCCTGGTTTGAAATGAAAATAGGAATCTGGTGTATTTTCTTCTGGTCCCCATCTTTCGCCAAATGCGTAAATAATTGCTTTTTCTTCTATCGCTCGTTTTATATAACGTTCTATTTTTTCATTTAAATCATTATCTGCTCCTGCTTTTTCGGGAGGCAAAGGAATCATTTGTTTTGAGTCAAATAGATTTCCTCTTACATAATCTAAAGCTACTTTCGGTTCATTGTTTTTTATTTCTGTAAAACCGAATGGTAATGTCGGTAAAATATGAATCGCCTCTGACCTAATATTGTTACTCGCAAAATATAAAACTTCTGACGGATAACTTTGCGATTTTACGTTAATTGCAATACGATAATCTACTCCTGTCTCGCCCTGTAAATGAACTTGATAATGAGGTGTTTTCCCTTTTCCAATCTTTGATTGTATAACTGTACCTTTTAACACACCGTAGTTTTTTAGGGGCATACATTTCATCTCCTATTCATTTAGTAGCAGCTATTCATATTTAAATCATTATCCACTCATAAAAAAAATCCTCCTATGTTAGGAGGATTTTTAATTTCTCAACATATACCAAACAATAACCTCTACCACTACAAGTAAAACCGCACCAAAGATCATTAACGTCGTCTTCTTTAATAGTTCATTTTCACGGTAAGGGATATTACATAAGTAAGCACCTAATGTAATCCGTGATGGACAAGCGATTGTCGCTACTGATGATGCAGTGTTTTGAAGGGTTGTGACATATTGCCACGGGAGTGCTACGTTTTGTGCGGTTTGCATTTGGAGTTTTATAAACATTGCATTTGATCCTGCGTTACTACCTGTTAAAAATCCACCAATAGCGCCAATAAACGGAGCAACGAAAACGAAAAACGTTCCAAATGTGTCACCAGCTGTCTTTGCGAGTAATGAATGCATGCCTGATGCACCCATTAGTTCTGAAATGGCGATAAACATTGTCGTCGTAATCGCAAAAGGAATCCATTGTTTTATCGTTTGTGAGAGTGATTGTTTCATAATATTAGACGGGATGCGGAAGAAAATAATAGTAAATAAGCAAGTCATACCGAGCCAAAATCCTGGTGAATATAGTAACTCTAGTTTGTAAGAGTATGATTTCAAATCAAGAACCGCATATGATCTAAACAAATCATGTAATGCTGGAACGAGGCGGGAGAGTAAAATACAAACTGTTAGAAATATATAAGGGCTAATAATTTTTATAATGGATATTTCTCTTTCCGTTGCCGCCGCATGTTCTGTTATAAGATTTTGCCCACTTTTTCCTTTTAATTTAATGATAAGAAAGCCAAATGTAATCGTAACGATAGAACTTAATATCCCGGCTAGTTCAACACTTACGTACGCATTAGAAAGATAGATTCCGAGAGAAAATAATAGAAAGAATCCTACTCCTTCTTTCCACTTTTCTATAACCGCTTGCCAGCCGCCAACAACGTGTAAAGAAAGAATAACAAAGTAAGCAAACATCGGAATACTTAATAGCGCTGTATTTGTACCAAGTGTTGTAAGAGGCATATTTATTAGCTGCGAACCGATAATCGTACCAGTTGCCATTGCGCCCCATGAACTAGCTAGTAAGCCGATGAATGAGAGCAGTACAGCTTGAAATGGTTTATATCCTAGTGAAAGAAAAATAGGTGCTGCAACCATGAAGCCGATACCGAATCCACTTACTGATTCAATAAGCGGGCAAATGCCAAAACACATAAGCAGCATTTGTAATAAGCGATCCTGAGTAACTGCTTCTAGAAAACGTGCTACTTGATCGATGTACCCCATTTTGTTCATGAGGTGAAATAAAAAAATACCGAAAAATAAAACGTACCCGACAATAAAACAAATTAACCATCCTTTAATCGTTGCGTGCACAGTTTCACTTATCCCTAATTGAAACGTTGGCGAGAGTAAAACGATTCCAACAGACACAGCATAAGAAATTAACGAGGACCTTAATGACGTTTGTTTAAATAAAAATAAACAAATGAAAATCATCATAATTGGGATAAGTGCCAACAATATGGCCATGTTATCATCTCATTTCTTTTAAAATACAATTTTTAACTATTATATAACAGATGCTATAATTTTCAATTGTTTTTACAACAGATTCAAAAAAGGAACCAAACGGCTCCTTTTCATTCACTCCCATTTTCTATTATCCTGAAAAACTGTCTGCTTTCCGACTATTTCTTTCAACACAACAAACACAATGTAAGTACATATTGCTTGCAATATAATATTCCAAAATTTCATTAATGTAAATGAATGAATCCGTAGAAATAATTCGTTTAATAATACAATCGAAACGATACTAAATAATTCTATACTAATCGAAAATAGACATATTTCTAAAATAGACTGTTCTTGAATGCGATTTAAGTTGGAAAAGATAAATACATACCCTAAAAATAGAGCCATTAACTCTATTTTCGTCATGCTAATGAGCCAAGCGTATAATGGTACAGTTAAAAATAGATATAGTAATTTACGTCTTAGCATGCCTTCTCCCCCTCTGAATTATATGTATTTTCTGTATATTTTAACATTTATTACGCAAAACAAAAAGAAGAGACTACGCCTCTTCTTTTTGTTTTGTTGCATATATTAATTCACATATTTCTTCTCGCTTTTCATTTTCTAAAAGCTCAATGATCTTACTTCCAACGACAACTCCGTCGCATATTGTAACCATTTCTTCTACATGTTCTTTTGTTGAGATGCCGAATCCAGCGACTACTGGTAAGTTGACGTGTGATTTTACTTTTTCTAAGTAACTATGAATCTCCTCTTTAAAGTTTTGACGTACTCCCGTTACGCCCGCTACTGTAACAGCATAAACGAACCCTTCTGATTCACTCGTAATTTTTTCAATTCTTTCAATAGGACTCGTTACGGTAACGAGTGGAATGAGCGCAATGTTTACCTCTCGAAGTAACGACGCAATAATATTTTGTTCTTCATACGGTAAGTCTGGAACGATGATGCCGTCTACACCTGCTTCTATACAGTTCTCAATGAATCTCTCTTTTCCGAATGCAAGTACCGGATTTAAATATGTCATGAGTACAAACGGAATTTGCACTTCTTTCCTTACCTCTATTAATGCTTGAAAAATACCTTTTACTGTTACGCCGCTATCTAGCGCTCGTTTCCCTGCTCTTTGAATCGTTGGACCGTCTGCGACTGGATCCGAAAAAGGAATGCCGATTTCAACGATGCTCGCTCCTGCTTCATCAAGAAAACGAATTCTTTCTTTTAATTTTTCAAAGCCGCCATCTCCGCCCATTACGTACGGAATAAATGCTTTCTTTCCATTTTCAAACGCTGCTTTAATTTTTTCTACTCCCATTTTTCACACCTCTTCCATATAACGTTTTATACTCTCTACATCTTTATCACCGCGGCCAGATAAACAAATGACAAGCCCTTCATCTTTCTTCATTTGCGGCGCTAATTTTAATGCGTATGCGACAGCATGCGAGCTTTCTAACGCCGGGATAATGCCTTCTTTTTTCGTTAATAATTGAAATGCTTCTAATGCTTCTTCGTCTGTTATCGAATGATAAGAAACGCGGCCAATATCTTTTAGCAAGCTATGTTCTGGACCAACACCTGGATAATCAAGTCCTGCTGAAATAGAGTGTGCTTCTTGAATTTGTCCTTCTTCGTTTTGCAGAAGATACATCATTGATCCGTGGAGAACACCAACGCTTCCTTTCGTTAAAGTTGCTGCATGCTTTTCTGTATGAACGCCTTTTCCAGCTGCTTCTACGCCGTAAAGAGCAACTTCTTCATCATGTACGAACGGATAAAACATCCCCATCGCGTTACTGCCACCGCCAATACAAGCAACGACTGCTTCTGGTAACTTTCCTTCTAACGCCTCATATTGTTTTTTCGTTTCATTTCCAATTACACTTTGGAAATCACGGACAATTTGCGGGAATGGATGTGGTCCGAGAACAGATCCCATAATGTAGTGCGTATCATGCACATGTGAAACCCAGTAACGAAGCGCCTCGTTTACCGCATCTTTTAATGTACCACTACCTGCCGCTACACTTTCTACTTTCGCTCCGAGTAATTCCATTCGGAACACATTTAATTTTTGACGTCTTACATCTTCTTCTCCCATAAAAATGACGCATTCTAATCCGAGAAGAGCACATACAGTAGCTGTTGCAACTCCGTGTTGTCCAGCTCCTGTTTCAGCGACAACTTTTTTCTTGCCCATTCGCACTGCAAGTAGTGCCTGACCGATTGTATTGTTAATTTTATGAGCTCCTGTATGATTCAAATCTTCACGTTTTAAATAAATCTTTGCACCTCCGCAATACTTCGTCAGATTTTCAGCGAAATAAAGCGGTGTTTCTCTTCCGACGTACGTTTTTAAATAATGATTTAATTCCTTTTGAAATGCTTCATCTTGCATCGCTTCTTTATATGCTTCTTCTAGTTCTAGTACAGATTGCATTAACGTTTCTGGAACGTATCGTCCTCCGTATATACCGTAATGTCCTTTTTCATCTGGATATGCGTAGTTCATTTGGAACACTCCTTTGCTTTTATAATAAATTGTTTTATTTTCTCTACATCTTTCTTTCCTTCTGTCTCTACTCCGCTGCTCACATCGACCATATAAGGCCGAACAGTTCGAATTGCTTCTTCTATATTAAGAGCGTTTAATCCACCAGCTAATATCGTTTTCTTTCGCAATTCTTTTGGCATATGCCCAAGTAGTTCCCATGAAAATGTCTTTCCATTTCCTCCATGAAACTTTTCTTTCGGGCTATCAAATAATATATAATCCGTTTCATACCTTTGAGCGTTTTTCATATCACTCTCTGAAGTTACTCCTAGCGACTTTATAGACGGAATATTCAATCTTCTAATTTGATGATTGTCTTCATCCCCATGTAGTTGTACATGTGTTAACCCACACTCATCTGCAATTTTCCGGATCACTTCTACTGATTCATTTACGAAAACACCAATTTTTAACACGTTGGCTGGAAGCTCCTGAATGATTTCTTTCGCTCTCTTTGGAGTGATTTTCCGTTTACTTTCTGCAAAAACAAATCCGAGTGCATCTGCGCCGTATTCGCACGCACTTTTCGCTGTTTCCACATCAGTGATGCCGCAAATTTTCACTTTCATATATTCACCTTACAATCTTCAAAAAAACTACTAATAGAAGATGATGTCATAAGCGCCTCTCCAACTAATACACCTTTGGCCCCAGCTCTTTTAACACGAATAATATCTTCTTTTGAATGAATGCCACTTTCACTAATCCAAAGTAGTTTCTCCTCATCCAATCTTTTTCCAAGCTTTTCCGTTTGGCTTAAATCTACTTCGAACGTTTTTAAATTACGATTATTAATGCCAATAACGTGCGGATTTAATACAATCGCAGTTTCTAATTCCTGTTCATCATGAACTTCAACAATCGCTTCCAATCCTTTTTCTAACACGTAGCTATACAACTCTTTTAACTTCTCTTTCGTTAACGCTGCTACAATTAGTAAAATAATATCTGCTCCCGCTTCATATGCTCTATCAATTTGAATCTTATCGATTATGAAATCTTTACATAAAAGCGGAATGTTACTTTCTTCTCTTGCTGTTTGTAAATCGTGAAACGACCCTTTAAAAAATTGACCATCTGTTAAAACAGATACTGCTCCTGCACCACATTTCTCATATGTTCCCACTTGTTTTCGTACGTCAACGTGTAAATTGATATCTCCTTTTGATGGTGATGCTCGCTTTACTTCTGCAATGACAGTAAACTGCTGTAACGCTTCTACAAGTGAATGTGTCTTTCTTTTTGTTTTTACTGGTGTATATATTTCATACAACTCCGCAACTTCCCTTTGCTTCTGTTCTACAATTTCATCTAAAATCGTCCCCACCTTAGTTCACCCTTTCTAATTTTTCATTGCTTGCTGCAATTAATAAGTTTAATTTGGTTAATGCTTTTCCAGAGTCAATGCTATGTGCCGCGAGTTTAATTCCTTCTTCAATCGTTTCCGTTTTTCCATTTGCGAAAAGAGCTAGACCTGCATTTAATAAAACTGTATCACGATAAACACTCTTTTCTCCGCTCAATACTTCAAGCGTAATCTTTGCATTTTCTTTTGAATTCCCCCCTCTAATTTCTTCATTTTTCACTCTTGAAAAACCATACTTTTCTGGATCAATACTCATTTCTACTATTTCATTATCTTTTAAAAGGACTACGTGATTTTCCCCTTGTAATGACGCTTCATCTAAAAAACCACTTCCATTTACGACAAGCGCTTGTTTCCGGCCTAACTTTTGTAATACTTCTGCAACTGGTAATAACATATCTCGTTTATAAATACCGACAAATTGTGTTTCTAAATTCACTGGATTTGTTAAAGGACCAATTAAATTAAAGATCGTCGGCACGTTTAACTCTTTTCTTATTTTCATAATGCGCCTTAGTGCTAGATGCATCACTGGTGCAAATAAAAATGCAATGCCCACATGCTCTAGTAAATAATCAATTTCGTTTGGCGTACTACTAATATTTACACCTAGTTCTTCTAATAAGTCTGCACTTCCTGTTTTACTAGAAACAGCACGATTACCATGTTTTGCAACCTTTACACCTGCTCCTGCCAGTACGAATGCTGATGTTGTGCTAATATTAAACGTTTGAGCACCGTCACCACCCGTCCCGCAATTGTCCATTGCTCCTTGTATATGGTTCGAAAACGGCAATGCCTTTTCGCGAAGAGCTCGAACGAGACCGTATATTTCTTCTGCAGTTTCACCTTTCGCTTTCAGTAAGACTAAGAAAGCTGCAATTTCACTTTCTAATATGTTTTCACTTAATAAAAGTAGTCCTGCTTTATACATTTCCTCTTCTGTTAAATGTTGACCCTCCACTAATTTACGAAGATAGTTATTCATACTCTTTCCTCCTCTTTTATTTCTGTTAAAAAGGCACGTATTAACTTTCCGCCTTCTTCTGTTGCGATTGATTCCGGATGAAACTGTAATCCGAAGAGCGGATAATAATTGTGACGGACTGCCATTATCTCTCCGTCGTCCATCGCTGTTGCTAATATGTCAAAACACTCTGGCAAGCTCGTTTGCTCTGCAACAAGGGAATGATAGCGCATTGCCGTTAGCGGCTGTGTAGCGTATGAAAAGATTGACGTTCCGTTATGTTTCACACGCGATGTTTTTCCATGTTTAATACATTCTGCTCTAACAATGTCTCCTCCAAATGCAGCTATGATCGCTTGGTGGCCAAGACAAATCCCTAATATGGGAACGTTCTTATAAAAATGACGGATGACGTCGATACAAATGCCAGCATCCTCTGGTTTTCCTGGTCCTGGTGAAAGTACAATTCCTCTTGGATTCACCTCTTCTAACTGTTCTATCGTTATTTCATCATTTCTTACAACTACAATTTCTTCTTTATGTTCGCCTAACAGTTGATACAAGTTATATGTGAACGAATCGTAATTATCGATAAGTACAATCATTTCATTACCTCCAAAAGCGCTCTCGCTTTATTTAATGTTTCTTCATATTCAGCTACTGGATCTGAATCGTAAACGACTCCTGCTCCTGCCTGAACATATGCTTTTTCATCCTTTACGACCATCGTTCGAATGGCGAGCGCCATATCAAGATTTCCTGAAAAACTAACGTATCCAACTGCACCAGCGTATACATTTCTTTTTTCATTCTCTAGTTCATTTATAATTTCCATCGCTCTAATTTTCGGAGCTCCAGAAACCGTCCCTGCTGGTAAGCAATACGCTAACGCATCAAATCCACCCATTTGTTTTCGCAATGTTCCGTAAACTTCGGATACAATGTGCATAACGTGAGAATATTTTTCTACTTTCATATATTTATCTATCGTAACCGAGCCGATTTCACTCACTCTACCAATATCGTTTCGCCCAAGATCTACAAGCATCATATGCTCTGCTCGCTCTTTCTCATTGCCTAACAGTTCTTTTGCGATTTCCTCATCTTCCCTCTTCGTTTTCCCCCTCGGCCTTGTACCAGCAATTGGATTCGTCATCACTTTATCCTCCCTTACTGATAGTAAACTTTCTGGCGAAGAACCGAGTACAACATAATCTTGAAAATCGATATAGAACATATATGGTGATGGATTTGCAATTCGAAGTTTTCGATATAACGCGAATGGATCACCAATACATTCACTTTGTAAACGCTGTGACAGTACAACTTGGAATATGTCTCCCGCTCTTATATATTCTTTCGCCATTTCTACCATCTCACAAAACTCTTTTTCCGTTATAGAAGAAGTGAATGATAATGGGGATTGTATTGCATTTACTTCAGCTTCTTCTCCTTGTAGCACTTCCTCTTTGTATACTCGTAGCCTTTCGTATACTTCTTCATAATCTGCTGAATCATCTTGCCTGCATACATATACAAACGACAACTTTTGGCGTAAATGATCGTAAACGATAAACTCACGATATAGTAAAAGGTGTACTTCCGGAATATTTAATGGGTCGTGTAAATCCGCTCCAATGTTTTCATACTGCCGAATGACGTCATATCCAATATAACCAACTGCTCCCCCGCAAAATGGAAATGGACTCTCTACTTGAGCTGACGCGATCACTTCTTCTAACACTTGAAGTACGTTACTTTGCAACTTTTCTGACCGGCCGTAAATCGTTCGTTCCACTTCCGTACCAACGCTTTTCACTTCTCCATAAGGATTACATCCTAAGTAAGAATAACGCCCTTTATCTTGATGAAGCTGTGAACTTTCTAATAAGAATTTCTTCTTCCCTTTCATACGTCTATATAAAGAAATTGGCGTAATGCTATCTCCTTCTTCTTCAGTGATTACTAAAAATGTCTTTCTCTCTCTTTTTTGTTTTATAAATTCTTCTTTCGTCATCATGTCCTTCACCTCGCCCTGAAAAATAAAAAAGTCCTCTACATATCGAAAATATGTAGAGGACGATAAATATACCGCGGTACCACCTCGTGTTGGATGCAAAAGCATCCCGCTTTGTTCAGGTACAAAATTTATACCTTATCCTTGTAACGGCGGAACCCGGGTTGCCTACTGAAAATAATTGTTCAGCATACCTCTCGTAAGCCCATTCCGTATATGGCACCGTACCGGGCTCCCACCTATTCCCGGCTCTCTGTAACGTCTCCAATATACGTACTCTTCTTACTTAAACGATTTCACTTATTTAATTTTTTATACACAAAAAGGGAGTACTCATCCTATAGAAAGGACGGGTACTCCCGTGGTGCCACCTTAATTCGTTACAAATGTAACGCACTTTACCGTATCAAAAACAATACGTGTCTCTTGTATCGATGAGATCATGTCGCCAAAGCCTACTTCTTTCGTTTCGGTTTGGAAGCTCCGAAGCCCATTCCACATCAATTCCATACTGATTCGCACCAACCATCAGCTCTCTGACATGTTCATCATGTGTACTCTTCTTCATCAACGCTTGCATTTTTTTAAGTTGCACTCATTATAGACCTAACTTTTTTCACAAGTCAATACTTTTCCAAAAATTTTATTTTTCTTTCCTTTCAATATTATATTGACAAAACAACCTCTTTTTATGTAAATATAATAAATACTCTATTAAAAATAAGGTTTTTTTGTATGAATATTATATATTAAAAAAGTAAAATGACATCAAAAAAACGCTTACATTTCTGAAAATTCGTATTTCTATATGGATTTTTCAGAATAATCATGATAGATTATAAAGTGAAACTTTAATCAGTGAGGGTTTTGTTCTCCCCACTGATTATTAGTTGAACCAATCGGGCATTTACGGGCAGTTGATCTCCCACCTAATTTCCTTGCCCAGCCAATTTTAAGGTGGGAGTTTTACTGCCCGTTTATGCGGGATAAATATGCATAACGCATCAAAAGACATGACAAAAGGAAGGGGAACTACATGAGTACGCAGATGTTAACTTTAACTTCTATCTCTATTTACATGCTCGGGATGTTAGTAATCGGCTATTTCGCCTATAAACGAACGTCCAACTTAACAGATTATATGCTTGGCGGGCGTACACTAGGCCCCGCAGTAACAGCATTAAGTGCTGGAGCATCCGATATGAGTGGTTGGCTTTTAATGGGATTACCCGGTGCAATGTTTAGCGTTGGATTAAGTAGTAGTTGGATTGCGATCGGCCTAACACTAGGCGCATACGCAAACTGGCTTTATGTCGCTCCTCGCTTACGTACCTACTCAGAAATTGCAAATAACTCTATTACTATCCCAGAATTTTTGGAACACCGTTTCCACGACAAATCTCATATGCTACGTTTAGTATCTGGACTTGTTATTATGATTTTCTTTACTTTCTATGTAGCTTCAGGATTAGTTTCAGGCGCTGTATTATTTGAAAATTCATTTGGCATGAACTATCATGTTGGATTATTCATTGTAGCTGGCGTTGTTGTCGCTTACACATTATTTGGTGGTTTCTTAGCAGTAAGTTGGACAGACTTCGTGCAAGGAATCATTATGGTAGTTGCTCTTATTCTTGTTCCTATCGTAACAATTATGAATTCGAATGGACTTGGACCTGCATTTGATACAATCCGCTCTGTAGATCCAACACGTTTAGATATTTTTAAAGGGGCCTCTACTTTAGGAATGATTTCTTTATTCGCATGGGGGCTTGGTTATGTTGGACAACCTCATATTATCGTACGCTTTATGGCGATTTCGTCCGTAAAAGAACTGAAAAGCGCACGAAGAATTGGTATGAGCTGGATGATTTTCTCTGTTGTCGGAGCTATGTTTACTGGTCTTATCGGTATTGCTTACTATTCACAACAAGAGTTAACATTATCTAACCCAGAAACAATTTTCCTTGAACTAGGAAAAATTTTATTCCATCCACTTATTACTGGATTCTTATTAGCCACTATTTTAGCAGCGATTATGAGTACAATCTCATCTCAGTTACTTGTTACTTCAAGTGCAGTAACGGAAGACTTATATCGTACATTCTTTAAACGCTCTGCCTCTGATAAAGAGCTTGTATTTGTCGGTCGTATGGCTGTACTTGTTATTGCATTAGTTGGATGCGCTTTAGCGTTTAAACAAAATGATACAATTTTAGCTCTTGTTGGATACGCTTGGGCTGGGTTCGGTTCTTCATTTGGACCTGCTATTTTATTAAGCTTATATTGGAAACGTATGACGAAATGGGGCGCACTTGCCGGTATGATTTCTGGTGCCGCTACTGTTATTATATGGACTCAATTCAAATTCTTAAAAGATTTCTTATATGAAATGATTCCAGGTTTCGCTATTAGTTTACTAGCCATCGTAATTGTTAGTTTACTAACACAACCTTCAAAAGAAGTTGAAGAGCAATTTGAGGATTTCGAAAAACAACATCGTCATAATTTATAAAAAAATCTCTGCTGTTATCATAACAGCAGAGATTTTTTACAGTTCGACAATCTTCTTATCAAATTTAACAAATTCTTTATGTTTCGTTAAATTTAACATAACACTACTCCTTTATAGTATGAGTATCAGCACTTATACAGAAAGGGGACTCCAACATGTTAGCAGCTTTCCAGCAACAACAAACACGAAAATTTTCACCTATCACAAATACTTCTGCGTCTTGTTTAAACATGCAACCTAACCCGCCTAAAATTTCAATTGCTCCTTCTGTTATTTCAGTCATCGGTGTCCATATGGAAAAACATAAATTAAAAATAAAAACGGGACAAAACATTGTGTTATCAGCTTCCATTTTACCAATACAAGCAACGAATAAAGAGCTTATTTGGTCAAATATGAATTCTGATATCATCACCATATATCCAAAAGGTGACACCGTAACGATTACTGGAAAAAGTGCAGGTAAAGCAGTCGTAATTGTCACAACTGCTGAAGGCAAATTTCGTGACCTATGTGTCATTCATGTACAACCTTATATGACAAATCCAAAGTAAAAGAGTGGCTTCATAGCCACTCTTTTACTTGATTTCAATATTTGAGTTTTTACTTTTTACAAGGTTAATAAAAAACTTGGATATAACCATACATCTTTTTTTGATGGAAATTCCACTAAACTTTCCCTCTCTTGATTTAAGTCAATGAATCTCCTCCTCTTCCCTATTACAATGAAAACAATATTAGAAAAGGAGGACGTATTATGACTGAACGAAAGTACGCCTTATTTGCTAGCACATCTCTTCTTGTTATGGCATTCATTGCATTTTTTTCTTACGGTTTTGTTCATGGAAATCTCGTTATACAAGGAGATGCGAGTACAACATTCCATAATATCCAAACTTCAAATTCACTTTTCAAAGCGGAAGTTTTTGGGTGGATTATCATTTATATCACTGATATTGTCGCCGCGTGGGCTCTTTATTTCTTTCTAAAACCAATTCAGACTAGCCTCTCATTACTAGCCGCTTTACTTCGTCTTATGTATACAGCTATACTTGGGATTGCTATATTCAATCTAATATTGGCATTATTGCTTTCAAAAAATACAATTGCAAATCCAGAAACATATACAATGTTGTTTCTCAGTGCATTCGAATACATTTGGTCTGTAGGACTGATCATTTTTGGATTGCATCTTTTCGTTTTAGGCTATGTAGCTTTTCTCTCTAAACAGATACCAAAGTTTATTAGTATACTGCTGTTCATTGCTGCTACCGGTTATATGCTAATTCACGTCATGAATACAATGTTTACATAATACGATACAATGATTTCAATCATACAATCACTATTCCAATTACCTATGATTGCAGGTGAATTAGGACTTGCGATATGGCTATTATTGAAAGGTGGTAAACACTCTAATTAAGCCGTTTCTTAATTCTACTTAATGATTCTGGTGTCATGCCAAGATAGCTTGCTAGCTGATATTGTGGAACGCGATGAATTAAATACGGGCGTTTTCGTAACAATGTTTTATATCGCTCTTCTGGTGTCGATGAGATAAATACAGCAAGTTCATCTTGTACTTCACCGAAATTGTACTCGATCATTTTACGCGTCATTTCTTCTAATTGTGAATACTTATTATACATGTCCTTTTCACTATGTAGATCACCAACAACTACAGTACAATCTTCTAAACACGTTAACGTATATGATGAAGATTTATCTTGTTTATGATGGTTGAAATTCGAAATTGCCTGTTCTTCTGTATAAAAATTTGATGTAACTTCTTTCCCTGCTTCATCTATACTATGTTGCCTAACGCATCCTTTTAATACAAAATAACATTTTAACGGAACATTTCCTTGTCTTAGGAGCACTGTTCCTTTTTTATATTCTTCAATTTGTAATTCACTGAGGATCATTTGCTGCTCTTCTTCACTTAGTGTTGTAAATCCATTCATATACTTCTTTAATATCTCTTCCATTTTCCTCCCCCTTCTACACCCGTATTTCTATAAAACAAAAAGAGAAGTATCACAACTTCTCTTTTCTCCCCTAACACTATAATTCCTGTGTATACACCGGCTCGTTTACGACATTTTTTGCTGTTCGCTTTTGTTGCTGTAGTAAGAAAACAGATACACCAAACAATACGAGCATGCTACCGATAATTTGCATTGCATTTAATTTTTCTCCAAGTAAGAAGAACGCAAGTATAGATGCTCCAACAGGTTCTCCTAAAATACTCATTGAAATTGTCGTTGCATTTACATAATTTAATAGCCAGTTATTAATTACATGTGACACTGTCGGCACAACCGCAAGTAAAAGAAAAACAGTCCAATCCCACTTCGTATAACCTGTAAAGGGTACTTGTAATATGACATTATAAATCCCCATAAAAAGACCTGCGAACGCAAAGACTGTAAAGCTATAAATCCAGTGCGATACTTTCTTCACTGTCGTTTGCCCGATAAATAAATAACCGACAACCGCTATTACACTTAGAAAGGATAATATGTCACCATAAATTGCTTGCTTACTTAAACCTAAATCTCCCCAACCAATGCACATTACTCCTAAAATAGCGATTCCCATCGTTGCAACGGCTGAATATGTTGTTCTTTCTTTAAATAGAAAAAAACCTCCAACTAAAGATACGATTGGTTGAAGCGCCAAAATAATTGTTGAACTAGCAACTGTTGTATGCTTTAAAGATTCAAACCATAAAAGAAAATGAAGTGCTAAAAAGAAACCAGATCCAATTAAAAAGCCCCAATCTTTCATTTGAATCCTATTAAATTCCTCTCTTTTTTTCCATACGATAGGCAGCATAATAAGTACGATAATCCATAAGCGGTACATACTTAATATTGAAGATGGTGCTGAGGACATCTTTACAAAAACTGCTGCAAAGGAAATGGCAATTATAGAAATAGCCAATGGTAGTGCGATTGATTTTTCTTGTTTCAAATCCTGTCTCCCCTCTCACCTGTCAAAAATCCCACTTCATTATATCCGTTTTCTTTCGTAACTTAAATACTAATTTTTTAGATTCTTCGTACCATTATGGTAAAATAGAAATTAAGGCACCAATTAGTGAATATTTCTTTCCTTTTCACTACAAGCGTCGCTCTTACAATCGTTACAGTAAATTTTTATTTAGGGGGATCTACATGAGTCAAACAATAGGGAGAATTGAAGAAATTTCATTTTATAGCGCATCACTTCAAGAAGATGTTACACTTCTCGTTTATTTACCAGTAAATTACACACCACTGCACAAACATACAGTTGTAATTGCACAAGATGGTAGAGATTATTTTCAGCTCGGTAAAGCGCACCGTGTAATTGAGCGCCTTCGTGAAACCGAAGAAATTGACCGTACAATTATTGTCGGTATTCCATATAAAAATGTACATGATCGTAAAGAAAAATATTTCCCAAATGAAGTGAAAAATGCTGCATATATTCGTTTCCTTGCTCATGAACTTGCACCATATATTGATGAAAATTATCCAACGTATCAAATGGGAAAAGGTCGTGTTTTAATTGGTGATTCTCTTGGCGGAACAGTTTCCTTTATGACTGCACTTATGTATCCGCATACATTCGGTAAAGTCGTTATGCAATCACCATTTGTGGATGAGACAGTGATGAACTTAGCAAAAGAATTCAAAGATCCACAGGCGTTAGAACTGTATCACGTCATCGGTACAGAAGAAACGGCTGTAAAGCGTACTGATGGACAAGTATCTGATTTCGTAGGGCCGAACCGTGAGTTAAATACGCTTCTTACAGATAGAAACTTCATCACGCATTACGAGGAATTTGGAGGCAATCATACTTGGAAATATTGGCAGACTGATTTACCGAAAGCCTTCTCTCATATTCTATCAATGAAATAATAGAGAGCAGTATTCAGAATAATTTGATATAATAGATAAAGAGATTTATTTATCTCAAAATCTAACTAGACTTACAAAGGGAGGAATTGGAACATGAAATTAGGCATTGTAATTTTTCCATCTAAAATGATTCAAGATAAAGCGAACGGATTGCGTAAACGTTATGACCCGCACTACGCATTAGTTCCGCCACATATTACATTGAAAACACCCTTTGAGGCGCAAGATGAACAATTAGAGTCGATTGTAAACGAGTTACATACAATCGCAAGTAAAACGAACCCTTTCACCCTTCATGTTGGGAAAGTTGGTTCATTCGCACCTGTTAATAACGTCCTTTACTTTAAAGTAGAAAAAACACCTGAACTTACTTTCTTAAATGAAGAAATGCATGGCGGGTTATTCACGCAAGAACGCGAATATGCTTTCGTACCTCATTTAACAATCGGACAAGGCTTATCAGACGCAGAGCATGCTGATGTATTGGGCCGACTACGTATGAAAGATTTCTATTATGAACAACCAATTGATCGTTTCCATCTTCTATATCAATTAGAAAATGGAACATGGACTGTACACGAAACATTCCGTCTTGGAAAGGGGAACAACTAATTTGCACGCACAGATTGTACAAACGGACGAACAACTAAGAGATGCATTCTCTGTACGTAAACAAGTGTTTGTAAATGAACAACGTGTCTCTGCTGAAGAAGAGTACGATGAGTTTGAAGAAACTTCAACACACGTTGTTATATATGACAATGATGTTCCAGTTGGTGCTGGACGTTTTCGCATCCTTGATGGTATAGGAAAAATGGAACGCATTTGCGTGCTAAATTCCCATCGCAAAAAAGGGATTGGAAAAATTGTTATGGATTCGCTTGAAGCGTATGCAAAAGAAAATTCGCTACCAAAATTGAAACTTCACGCTCAAACACATGCTGAAGATTTCTATAAAAAACTTGGATATGTAACAAGTTCTGATGTATTTATGGAAGCAAATATCCCGCACGTCGTAATGATAAAAGAATTGTAATTTGAAAGCAGGAGGTGACCCCTCCTGTTTTTTTACATTGCTATTTTCTTTTTCTTCCGCTAAAGTTAAATGTTGATGCTATAGTTTTGAAGGTGAACATATGACACAAGAAAAATTTTCACAAAAATCGTTAACACACGCTGATATTCCGCGTGCGACATATCATATTCCGAAAACATCTACCCATTTAATTATGGAAGAAGATGTAGATGCGGCTTATTTCCGCGCTCTTGAACAACAAAATGTTTTTTTAAACGAAAAACAATTAGAAGCCGTGCGCACAACAGAAGGTCCTGTTCTTACACTAGCTGGTGCCGGAAGCGGGAAAACATCTGTTTTAACAACTCGCGTTGGTTATTTAGTAAATGTAAAACAAGTTCATCCACGAAATATTTTATTACTTACATTTACACAAAAAGCAGCTGAAGAAATACGAAGTCGTGTTGCGAAGTTACCAGGCATGAATCATGCAGCAAGTAGCTACGTAGTTGCTGGTACATTCCACTCTGTTTTCTTAAAATTGCTTCGTAGCCAAGGGTATAATCAGCAAATTTTAGCAAATGAAAAACATAAACAAATTATGATAAAGAAAATCTTAAAAGAATTGCGTTTAAAAGACGATTATGATGCGGAAACGATGCTCGCGATGATTTCACTTGAGAAAAACAAATTAAATCGTCCGAAAGATGTAAAAGCGAAAACACCAGTCGAACAAGAATTTAAAGAAGTATACGAACGTTTTGAAGAGGTAAAACAAAGATACAATTATATTGATTTCGATGACATCTTATTGGAAACATATTATATGTTAGAAAATAATGCTCCTTTACTAACTCAATTACAACAACGGTTTCACTACATTGAAGTAGATGAGTTTCAAGATACATCGTATGCACAATATGAAATCGTAAAATTGTTAGCCACGCCAAGAAATAATTTATTTATCGCAGGTGATGACGACCAGGCGATATACGGCTGGCGAGGAGCAAGTCACCAAATTATTTTATCTTTTCCCAAAGAATTTGATAACACAACAATCATTGCACTAAATACGAATTATCGATCCAATCCCTTTATCGTCGGGCTTGGAAATGAAGTTATAAAATTAAATCAAGAACGTTTTGATAAAGAGCTATACTCTGTTCGTGAGGAAGGTGTACAACCTTTTTATGCAAGACCTGCTACGACTCTTGACGAAGCAAATCAAATTTTGCAGCTTATTCAAGAAAAAGTAGAGAGTGGTGAACGTAACTTTAAAGATTTTTGTTTACTGTATCGCACACATTCTGTAAGTCGTTCGTTACTTGATCAGCTTACCATTCATAAAATCCCGTTTATTAAACACGGGGCGAGCCAATCATTTTATGAACATTCTTTAATCAAGCCTGTATTAGATCATTTAAGACTCGTGATTGAGCCGTTTCGACTAGAATCACTTTCAAACATATTGCCGACGATGTATATCGGACGTGATGATTGTATTTCATTTATTGAACGTGAACAATGGAAATATGGTGAGGGACGCTTCCCTTCTCTTCTTCATTTCTTACTATTAAATCCAAGCTTAAAACCTTTTCAAGTGAAAAAGGTAAATGAGCGCATCGATTTTATTAAGTTTATTAAAGAATTAGAACCGAAAAAAGCATTAAAAGAAATCATTCATGGTAAAGGAAAATATTTAGAGTACTTACAAAGTAACGATCGTTCTTCCTTTACGATGCATAAAGACATACAAGAAGAAATGTTGGAAGAATTAATGGAGTCTGCAACTCGTTTCACCGATATTCCAGCTTATTTACAATTTATCGACGAGGCGATTCAAGGTCAAAAAGAAATGGAAGCATTAAAAACAATGCCGCAAAAAGATGCCGTTTCACTTATGTCAATCCATAACGCAAAAGGCCTTGAATTTCCATGTGTCTTTTTACTTGGAGCAAGTGATGGAATCCTGCCTCATACTTCTTCTTTAAAAGATGCAAATGATCGTGTTACGGAAACTTCTGAAGCGTTAGAAGAAGAACGCCGATTACTGTATGTCGCCATTACACGTGCGAAAGAAGAACTTTATATTTCTTCTCCGCAATTTTTCAGAGGAAAGAAATTAGATATATCTCGTTTTTTATATACTGTGCGAAAAGATTTACCTGAAAAGACATCCACTAAATAAGGATGTCTTTTTTTATATCACGTTATGTACATCCCTCCTATATAAATTCCTTGTTTTTATCGTGAGAATTAACGTAATATCAGCCATATTCCACTCATATTGTAATAGTGTATGTCAGAACTCACGAGAAGGAGTGAACATAATGAGCTGCAATTGTAATGAAGATCATCAACATGAGTGTGATTTCAACTGTGTATCGAATGTTGTTCGTTTTATACATGAACTACAAGAATGTGCAACGACAACATGTGGATCTGGTTGCGAAGTTCCATTTTTAGGTGCACATAACAATGCATCAGTAGCGAATACACGTCCTTTTATTTTATACACAAAAACTGGAGAACCTTTTGAAGCATTTGCACCATCTTCAAGCCTTACTAGCTGCCGTTCTCCCATTTTCCGCGTAGAAAGTATAGATGATGATGACTGTGCTGTATTGCGTGTATTAACTGTAGTTTTAGGTGATGGTACCGCTGTACCACCTGGTGACGACCCAATCTGTACGTTTTTAGCTGTACCAAATGCAAGACTAATATCAACCTCCACTTGCATTACTGTTGATTTAAGTTGCTTCTGCGCTATTCAATGCTTACGCGATGTTTCTATTTAAAACTAAATAATGAGTTAAGCATGGATTGGGTGGCAGATAATTCTGCCACCCAATCCATGCTTAAAGAGTATTCTTATGTAAATTTCTTAAAATTGGGAACTTGTCTAGAACATAGAACCTGTCCTTTTCATTAACTGAAAGTAGAAACAGATAAAGGAGTGAAAAACATGTTCTCTTCTGATTGCGAATTTACTAAAATCGATTGCGAGGCGAAGCCAGCTAGTACACTACCTGCCTTTGGTTTTGCTTTCAACGCGTCTGCACCTCAGTTTGCTTCACTATTTACACCACTATTATTACCTAGCGTAAGTCCAAACCCAAATATTACTGTTCCTGTAATAAATGATACAGTAAGTGTCGGAGATGGCATTCGAATTCTACGAGCTGGTATTTATCAAATCAGTTATACATTAACAATTAGTCTTGATAACTCACCTGTTGCACCAGAAGCTGGTCGTTTCTTCTTATCATTAAATACACCAGCTAATATTATTCCTGGATCAGGTACAGCAGTTCGTTCTAACGTTATTGGTACTGGTGAAGTAGACGTATCCAGCGGTGTTATTCTTATTAACTTAAATCCTGGTGACTTAATTCAAATTGTGCCAGTTCAGTTAATTGGAACTGTAGACATTCGTGCTGCAGCATTAACAGTTGCACAAATTAGCTAGTAAAAAGCGGTATTTCTAATACAGAAATACCGCTTTTTATATATAATAAAAAACACTCACAGTAGCATGAGTGTTTCATTCTTCATATTGTTTTATTGTGTTCTTCTTTTTCCCACAATTGCATCCCTTTTTCTTCACAAATCCTTGTTGTTGTAATTGTTCTTGATATGCCTGTTGTTGTGCTTGGTGTTGTTGCTGTATATGATACCACTGCTGCAGGTCATATGAATTTTGCCTTGGATTATTGCTCACAGCAAACATCTCCTCTACTGTCAATTCTGTCTATTTACTATATGAACAACTCTTTATTTCCGTTCCCTCATTCTTTTAAACTCCGCTTTTTCTCTTATTATGAAAATATATTATTCTCCCATAAAATATCCTGTAATCGTTTCAATGATTGCTGCTGCTCCTGCAATGGCTAATAATGCAAGTAACGGTTCTGCAACGATAGGAATCCAATTATATAAGACTAATAAAAAAGCACTAACCCATACACCTGTACACCAATAACAGCTTAACAATTCGCCAATCCACTTTCTTAATCCTTTACCTTTCACTTTTGTAAACGTTGATACACTTCCATCCGGCTCCGTAATCTCTAATTCATCAATAAATGGTCTTCGCAAAAAGGCTGTAATTTTATCATAAACAATTAAACGAGTGAGCCTAAAAGCAGCTAACGCAAAAATAAAAAATAAAAGCCAGCTTGTAAACAGCATGATTCCACCTTCCCTTATCCTCTTTCGCCTATTTAAAAAAAAAGGTCTTGAGATTGTGACCAAATCTCCTCGACTCCAATATCTTATTAATGTAAATACAAACAAGAAGATAAGGAGTGACATTAATGAGTTGTAACGAAAATAAACACCATGGCTCTTCTCATTGTGTAGTTGACGTTGTAAAATTCATCAATGAATTACAAGATTGTTCTACAACAACATGTGGATCTGGTTGTGAAATCCCATTCTTAGGTGCACACAATACTGCATCAGTAGCTAATACACGCCCTTTTATTTTATACACAAAAACTGGAGAACCTTTTGAAGCATTTGCACCATCATCAAGCCTTACTAGCTGCCGTTCTCCAATTTTCCGTGTGGAAAGTGTAGATGACGATAGCTGTGCTGTACTACGTGTATTAACTGTAGTTTTAGGTGACAGTTCTCCGGTACCACCTGGTGACGATCCAATTTGTACGTTTTTAGCTGTACCAAATGCAAGATTAATATCTACAACTACTTGCATTACTGTTGATTTAAGCTGTTTCTGTGCGATTCAATGCTTACGCGACGTTTCTATCGTAAAGTAAACTAAAAAACTATTGGGGTGGTAGAAGCTTTCTACCACCTTTACATATTTAAAAACCGGCCATACTAATCGATTGGATATCATCTATAGACAGCCTAATATCCCTCATACTATTTTGCGGCATAATAGATACAATGCCATTTCGATACGATATGATCGATCCAACATATGAGACTGTAGCTGTTTTTATTCTGCACCTTACTTTCGGAATGTAATGAGGGCGGTTTAGTAAAAAATGAATTTTTTCATCATTATTCATATCCTTAAATGATTTATTATACGGGACAGTTCTTACTGGTTCTGGTTCTGGTTCTTGCTCTTCTTGCTCTTCTTGTTCTGCGTGTTCTTCTTTTTCTTCTATTTTTTCTTCCACTTGCTGCTCTTCTTGTTGTTCTTGTTCTATTACCTCTTCCACAGCACTACTTACAATATTTTCTTGTCTATTACTTTTCTCTTTTTGATCTTCATTTTCAAAGTTTGTCAGGATAATCCTTTTTATTTTCGGTGCAGCAAGTTCTAAACTTACTTGCGTGATATATAACAACGGTTTTCCAACTGTTGAACTTTTATTTTTATTCTTCACACTCGTCCCTCCCACTTCCATACGTAGCTAAATAAATCGTGTACTATTATAGTTATATTCATCACCTGATAAGAACTTTCGTTAAAAATCGTTCTTTCTCAGAACAAATAAAAAGGACAATCTCATCATTTAGAGATTGTCCTTTAAAATTTAATATTATATTTATCCTAGGATATGATACCCTGAATCAACGTGAATGTTTTCTCCTGTTACACCTCGAGCTAAATCACTGAATAGGAATACTGCTGTATCGCCAACTTCTTCTTGCGTTGTTGTGCGACGAAGTGGTGCGCGCTCCTCAATTTCTCTTAAGATTGAGTTGAAATCGCCTACACCTTTTGCAGATAACGTACGAATTGGTCCTGCAGAAATAGCGTTAACACGAATACCGTGTTGACCTAAATCGTTCGCTAAATATTTCACGCTCGCTTCTAATGAAGCTTTCGCAACACCCATAACGTTATAATTTTTCACAACGCGCTCGCCGCCAAGGTATGTTAACGTTAAAATATTTCCGCCTTCTGTCATTACTTTTTTTGCTTCTCTTGCTACAGCTGTTAAAGAGAATGCACTAATATTTTGTGCAAGTAAAAATCCATCGCGAGAAGTATCTACAAATTCACCTTTTAAGTCATCGCGATTTGCAAAAGCAATACAATGTGCTACACCGTGAATAGTACCTACTTCTTGTTTAATTGTTTCAAAGCAAGCTGTAAGTTCCTCATCATTCGTTACATCACAAGGTAATACAAGTGATTCTTGTCCTTCTAATGTGTCCGCTAATTCACGAACGTTTCTTTCTAAACGTTCTCCTGCATATGTGAATATTAATTTTGCACCTGCATTATGCAAAGAGCGAGCTATTCCCCATGCAATACTTCTTTGGTTCGCAACGCCCATAACAACAAATGTTTTCCCTTGTAATAGTTCCATGATATATCCTCCCAGAAATACTTATACTTGTTATTAGTACCTGATACTATAATTATAGTACCATAAAACCGCTTAAAGGCAAACAAAAAAGTCATTAACAGAAATTTGTTAATGACTTTTGGTTTCTATAAAAAACCGCTCTAATCCTTCTTCCCAAGACGGCATTTGTGAAAAACCATTTAATCTTAGCATGTTATGTTGAAAAATAGAATATTTGGGCCTCGCAGCCGCAGCCCCGAATTCTTCCGTTGAAACAGGTAATACATGCACTTTCATATTGGCGTACGAAAATATCTTTTGTGCAAATTCAAACCAAGAGCATGAGCCTCTGTTTGATACGTGGTATGTACCGTATAAAGAAGTATGAATGAGCTTATTAATAACCATATTCAAATCCGCCACATACGTAGGAGAGCCAACTTGATCCGCTACAACAGATATTTCATCTCTTTCTTTTCCTAATCGCATCATCGTTTTCACAAAATTATTCCCATATTTACCATATAGCCACGATGTGCGAACGATAAAATATTTATTATGTAACTCTTTGACGAACTGCTCCCCCGCATACTTAGAGGCCCCATATATATTTATCGGTGCTGGACTATGAAATTCTTCGTATCCATCTGGTCTGGCGCCTTGAAATACATAATCAGTACTAATATAAACTAGCTTCGCCCCTACTAATTGTGAAGCAACCGCTACATTTCGAGCTCCGATTGCATTTATTCTATATGCAAGATCCTGTTCTTTCTCCGCATGATCTACTTTCGTATAGGCAGCACAATGAATAATTATATGTGGTTTTATTTCTTGTACCACTTGTTGTATTCGGGATATATTTGTCACATCTAATAACTTTTTATCAAATGGATATATATCATATTCTTCAGAGTCTAACTCTTCAAATAGTTGCTTTCCTAATTGACCGTTTGCTCCTGTTATGATAACCCTCTCTTTCATTTAACATGCCCCTTACTGGTCTTTTAGTGGTTTCCACCATTCCTTATTCTTTTCATACCATTTCACCGTCTCTTGTAATCCTTGTTCAAACGTATATTTCGGTTCCCAATCAAATTCATTCTTCATTTTCTCTGCATCAATCGCATAACGACGATCGTGCCCTAAACGATCTGTAACATATTCAATGTCTTTTTTTGTTTTTCCTAAAAGAGTAATAATTTGTTCCACAACTTCTACATTTGTTTTTTCATTATTTCCACCTATATTATATACTTCTCCGACACGTCCCTTATGCAAAACAACGTCAATCGCACTGCAATGATCCGTTACATGTAACCAATCTCTTACATTTAAACCATCACCATATAACGGTAGTTTTTTTCCTTCTAGTGCATTCGTAACCATTAATGGAATTAATTTTTCAGGATACTGGTACGGTCCATAATTGTTAGAACAACGCGTTACTATAACCGGTAATTGATATGTTTTATAGTAAGATAGAGCTATCATGTCCGCGCTCGCCTTACTTGAAGAATATGGACTATTTGGAGCTAACGGCGTTTTCTCTGTGAACTTCCCTGTTTTTCCTAAAGAGCCATACACTTCATCCGTTGATACTTGCACAAGTTTTATATGCGAATATTTTTTAACTAGTTCTAATAAAGTGACCGTCCCAATTACATTTGTATCATAAAAAGGAATCGGATTTTCAATACTACGGTCCACATGTGATTCAGCTGCAAAATTTACAATCACTTGTACGTCCCGCTCTTTTATAACGTGTTCTAATAGCTCTCCATTTTGAATTTCTCCCTTTACAAAAAAGTAATTCGGGTGATCCTGAAGAGATTTTACGTTATTTAAATTCCCGCTATATGTTAATGCATCGTAATTAATAATTTTATATGTTTCATAACTTTGTAGCATGTAATGAACGAAATTACTTCCAATAAATCCAGCCCCACCTGTTACTAATATATTCATAAACAACGCTCCTACTTAAAAACTATCTTCATATTCCTCTAATAATGGTAATATCTGATCCTTATCGGACAATATAGGATCGGTTACTGGCCAAGGAATTGCTAAATCTTTATCTTCCCAAAGTAATCCTGAGTCATGCTCTGCGCTATAATATTCATCTACTTTATACATAACGATAGTATGCGGAACAAGCGTGCAAAATCCATGCGCAAACCCTTTTGGCACTAGTAATTGCCGATGGTTATCTCCACTTAAAATATATCCTTTCCATTGTTTAAATGTTGGTGATTTTTTTCGTAAATCGACGATAACATCATAAATTGCCCCTTGCATAACTTGAATGAGTTTCGTTTGTGCTTTCGGTTTTTTTTGAAAGTGTAGTCCCCGAATCGTTCCTGCCTTAGCCGAATAAGATACGTTATCCTGTACAAATGAATACGTTATCCCTAATGTTTCTAGCACCTGCTTATTATAACTCTCTGAAAAAAAGCCACGCTCGTCTCCAAACAACCTCGGTTCTAACAATTTTGCATCGGTAAAATTTGTTTCTACAACTTTCATATTCTCACCTATTCTCCGTTAAACTGTTTCCCAAAATTAATATCACGCGCTAACGTATTCGCCTTTTGAAGCGAAGCATGAGTTCCCGCATCAGTCCACCAGCCGTTCATTTCATTATAAGTAAGTACCCCTCGTTTTAAATACCAATTATTTATATCTGTAATTTCAAGTTCTCCCCGTGCAGAAGGTTTTAATTCTTTAATATAAGAAAAGACTTTCGAATCATACAAATAAATTCCCGTAACCGCATAAGAACTTTTCGGCTCTTTCGGCTTTTCTTCAATTTCAACTATTTTTCGGTTTTGAATATGTGCTACGCCAAATCTTTCGGGATCTTCTACAGATTGCAATAGCACTTTCGCACCTTCTTTTTGATTTGCAAACTCTTCAACATACGGAAGAATATCATCTGAAAAAATATTATCACCTAATATAACTACCATACGATCATTCCCGACGAAATCTTCACAAAGCCCTAACGCCTGTGCGATCCCGCCCGCTTTATCTTGCACACGATACGTAAAGGACACTCCAAATTCATGACCACTCCCTAAAAAGCTAACAACATCCCCCATATGCTCTTTACCTGTAATAATCATAATATCTGTAATATCGCATTGTTTTAGCTTATATACCGCATGATAAATCATTGGATACCGACCAACAGGAAGTAAATGTTTATTCGTTACTTTCGTTATTGGATATAATCTCGATCCAGTACCACCTGCTAAAATAATTCCTTTCACTTTGCATCTCTCCTTTATGATGGAGATAATATATCTTTGTAATGTTCTACAAACACTTTCCGGTACTTCTCATATGTATCCGCATCAAACTCATCCCCGTTGTAATGAATACACCATAAATTTGCTTGATTTGGGATACCGATTAAATAACCAGCCCTTTGAAACTCTAAAGACTGTGACACATCATAAAAGTGAAACCCTTGAAACAAATCTTCTCGCCACGGAATATCATACTGCGTTGCCATGAATAAACCATCAATTGCCTGAACTGACAAAAATGGTTGATTACCATAAAAAACCTGATCTAAATTTAATAATTGATAATTCCGTCTTCTATACTCAATCACTTTCCCTACTAAATTTTTTCCTTCCCACCATATCCCGTTATTCGGTAAAAACTGAGCTCCAGCGACTCCTATTAAACCAAGCTTTTCATTTTCTTTAAAAAGAGATATAAGTGTAGAAAACATGTCTCGATTAATAAGATATGTATCTTGATGTATATACACTTTGTATTTCGCTGGATATGAAAGGGCTCGGTTGTATGCACTCGCCATACTTTGTGCATCTCGTATCGGAAAAATTTGTACGACATAACCAGGGGGAACAAAAATGTTTCTTATTTGGCTCTCACATTGTTTGAAAAGCTCCTCATTATTTACACAAACAACGACTAATATTGTATGATCTTTCATTTTTGTCCCCCCTTTTATTCTTCCTTATTTATATCTGACATATAGTGTTCCACAAATATTTTTCGATACTTTTCATAGTTCGTCATATTCACATCAAAATGATAATGGATACACCAAGCATCGCGCTGTACAGGTACACCAACTGTATATCCTGCTTTTTTAAATTCAAACGATTGAGATACATCATAAAAATCAAATCCGTCAAATAAGTCTTCTCGCCACGGAACATCATATTGTGTCGCCATTAATAAACCATCAATACATTCTACAGGAATAAATGTTTTTGATTCATGATACGGTTGTTCTAAACTTGCCATATAAAACAAATCATTCATATAACCAATGACCTTTCCTACAATTCCACGCCCTTCGTTCCATACACCAGTTGGAGGAACATATTGCGCTCCAACCATCCCAATCATACCAAGATGTTCATGTTCCTCAAATAATTGAAGTAATCCGTATAAAAAGGCTCTATTTATAATAAAAACATCTTGATGTATATACACTTTATACTTTGCTGGATGCGAAATGGCTTGATTGTATCCACTCGTCATACTTTTCGCATTTCGAAGCGGCATAAATTGGACAATATATCCTGGCGGTACTAACAATTGCAATATATGTCGCACGCAGTTTGCATACAATTTCCGATCATTTATACATGTAACAAATAATATTGTTTTGTCTGCAGCACTCATAATTGTGATTTTTCAGCTTCAATAATATACTGAAATACAACTGTCTCAGCCATGAAGCCACTTCCAAGACGATATTTTTTACAAATTCCATATAACTCCTCAATAAGCGGCTCATACATTTTATGATCAACATATACACGATCTACTTTACTAATTGAATATCCTGCTTTTAAAAACATTCTTAGCATTTCATTGAATGTAAAGAAACGAATATGTGTTTTATCTAATAAACCATATTCTGTATACGTCCAATTTCCAGCAAGCAAGGGAGCTAATACTGAAATATGAGCAACGTTTGGTATACTTGCTAAAATCACACCATTTTGCTTTATATATGGCTTTACTTTTTCTATTACAGCCCATGGATTAAATAAATGCTCTAATACATCCCCAAATATGACGCAATCAAATTGCCCCTCCTCATAAGGAAGATCTATTTTTTCTATATCCCCTAAAATAACATGATCTAGTCTTTCCTTCGCTTTTTCTGCCGCCTCTGGAAATGCCTCAATTCCTGATACACGTGTACCGTTTTCTTTAATAGCTGCTCCCAATGCACCGCTCGAGCAACCAATATCAAGAACTTCTTTCCATTCCTTTTTTATATGCTTTAATAAATTCGGATTCGCTGCATTATAATAATGCTCGGATTTTTCTTCATATAAAGAACTTTTTTCGCGACTCATTTCACACACTCCTTATGCAAATTGAATTAGAAATATAAATCTCATATGAATTCTATAAAGTGCAGATTTTGTTCATCCCCCACTGATTATTAGCCCACAAATAGTAGTATAAAACCTTTTATTTATATTGGTTACGTTACTGATACTCTAATATATAACCAATCTATTAGAGTTAGAATAACGATACATCATTTCTAAAAAACGAAACCTATTACACTTTATATGGTTTATCAAAAACTCCCCGAAAATATTTACGGTTATATTCAATTGCAGCATTATTCGGAACATAAGAAGCTGCTAATTCATTGTAATAATACGCTTTATCCTGCTCCCCTAACCTGCTATAACAAATACACATTTGTAAATAGGGTAGCCATGTGTAGCTAGCTGGACTATGGAAAGGACTCTCCGTTGCCATTGGTACTTCCGTTGCAAGTTTAAACCAAAATATCGCTTCATTATATTTTTCTTGTTCCATATATATATATCCTATTCTTGTACAATTCTCTCCTCTAGGGACGCCATACCGAAACGACTTCACACAAGATTCGATTGCCTTCTCCCACATTCCGAGCTTTGCATAGCAATCTCCTAACTTACCACATGCATAAATTTTCTCTTCATACCATCCTTCGTCTTGATTAAGAAATGTTTCATATAGAAGAACTGCATCATCATATTTTTGGTTATCCGTAGATTCATTTGCGTAATAAAATAAATCTCTCGGACTTAATTCTTCACCTGCCGCTACAGTATTTTGAAAAATTTTCAAATTACGATTTGTTACTTTTTTTTCTTTTTTATGTGTAATAGCAACATTACTACTAAAAACCTCACCAGAAATAGCTAAATACTCATGAACCTTTCCAAACCATTGGAATTGTTTTTCACGCTTTACAAGTCGATTTCTTTTTGTACAATATAAAGGTTTCCCGTTAGAATCCATCGCAAGATGATAAGGCATCGAAACAGCATCAATTTTAGGATCTAATTCTCTTTTTAAAAGTTTCAATGCTTCTTGAGCATCTTCTAATAA
Organism: Bacillus cereus group sp. BfR-BA-01356; assembly: GCF_022663635.1. NCBI lineage: Bacteria > Bacillati > Bacillota > Bacilli > Caryophanales > Bacillaceae > Bacillus > Bacillus cereus group sp. BfR-BA-01356. Next base: position 45,929 of record NZ_JAKUFX010000010.1, read on the forward strand.
TACGTCATCTGCATCTAGCCACAATATATACTCTTGCGTCGCTTTTGAAAAAGAAAAATTTCTTGCTGCTGCAAAATCATCAATCCACTGGAAATCATATATGTTAGAAGTGTATTTCTCTACGATTTCTTTCGTTCGATCGACGGAGCCTGTATCAACCACTATAATTTCATCCACAATTTTTTCAACTGTGTCTAAACAACGGGCTATTGTCTCCTCCTCATCTCGAACAATCATACATAAACTAATTGTAATTCCTTGCTTGTTCAACATAATCACCCTCTTCCAAATCAATCATATGTTATACATATACTAAACTTTCCATTTTTTTAAATTGTTCAAGTAGTTTAAGATTTCTTTTCAATAATTCAAATGTCCGTGTCATTTTCTTTCGGTTTTGCATCTACTATATAATGAACGCTTTATGGAGGTGAATTTATGTCAAATAATAATTATTCAAATGGATTAAATCCCGATGAATCTTTATCAGCTAGTGCATTTGACCCTAATCTTGTAGGACCTACATTACCACCGATACCACCGTTTACCCTTCCGACTGGGCCGACCGGGCCGACTGGACCGACTGGGCCGACTGTACCTACCGGGCCAACTGGACCGACTGGGCCAACTGGACCGACTGGACCGACTGGGCCGACTGGTGACACTGGGACTACTGGACCTACGGGGCCGACTGGTGACACTGGGGCTACTGGACCTACGGGGCCGACTGGTGACACTGGAGCTACTGGACCTACGGGGCCGACTGGGGCTACTGGACCGACTGGACCGACTGGACCGACTGGACCATCCGGACTAGGACTTCCAGCAGGATTGTATGCATTTAACTCCGCTGGAATTTCTTTAGATCTTGGACTTAATGCTCCAGTACCATTTAATACTGTTGGATCTCAGTTTGGTACAGCAATTTCTCAATTAGATGCTGATACTTTCGTTATTGCTGAAACTGGATTCTATAAAATCACTGTTATCGTATATACTGCGGCAATAAGTGTATTAGGGGGGCTTACAATCCAAGTAAATGGGGTATCTGTACCAGGTACTGGGGCTACTTTAATCTCAGTTGGAGCACCTATCGTTGTTCAAGCAATTACGCAAATTACGACAACTCCATCATTAGTTGAAGTAATCGTTACAGGACTTGGGCTATCATTAGCTCTTGGTACAAATGCATCTATTATTATTGAAAAAGTTGCTTAATTTTTACTTAGCAGTAGAACTGTTATCAGTTTTACTGCTTTTTCAATTTTAAATTCAATCATGAAACATTCGCTATCTACATAATCATATTGTTGTATGACATTTTGCAGGAGGCACAAATATGGAAAGTAAATCTGCTGTTCAGCTTTATCTCGAATTGCTAAAGAAGACCATTTTATTTGAAATATGGTTAGAATATGAGGCATACTTACCCGCATCTCTACATATTTCGAAAGAACTAGAATTCGAGCCAGTTACAGTCCCCCTCCCTTTATTCATTAAGCAATATGCTGAAAACCATAACTTAAAAATTGTAAAACCAAATGTTTCAAAAAGTGAACGCCATGATGGAATGGATTGGCCAAGAGCAGCACATAGTATGATTGGTCGAGAACGTATGAACCAATTACAAGAGGCGATGGAAACCGTTGTTCGTGAAAATATAGAAGGTGATTTTATTGAAACAGGTGTATGGCGCGGAGGTTCATGCATTTTTATGAATGGTTTTTTACAAGCAAACAACATTACGAATCGTAATGTGTGGGTTGCAGATTCATTTGAAGGTTTGCCAGCACCGAATCTAGAACAATATCCAAAAGATTACGGTGATTATTTACACACATTCGATTACTTACGCGTCTCTTTAGAACAAGTACAAGAGAATTTCAAAAAATATGATTTACTAAATGATCAAGTGAAATTTTTAAAAGGCTGGTTTAAAGATACTTTACCAACAGCACCAATCGAAAAAATTGCAATTGCACGGCTTGATGGTGATATGTACGAATCCACAATGGATGGTCTCGTGAACTTATATGATAAAGTTTCTAAAGGTGGCTATATAATTATCGATGACTACGGGCTACCGCCATGCGCTGAGGCTGTGACAGACTTTAGAAACCAACGAAATTTAAAAGCCCCTATTACTAAAATTGATGTATTTGGCGTTTATTGGAGAAAAGAATAAAAAAGATTTAACCTATAGGAGATTCCATTTTCACTCATTCTTCTCTTACTTCTGATCCAATTAAGTATTCTTTTTCGGAATCTCCCTACATATAACAATTGTTTTCCTGTGTTCTCTCACTACAAATTGAAAATTTTATTAATAGAGTTACTGCATATTCTCACATAAGAAAGGGGTATACTCATGAGCGAATTTAACAAAGAAATGACTTTACTCCCCCCTCCTGAACTCGTCCAATATGTAGGTGGCGACTTCAAAAAAGTTGGAAAAGAGTTCCTAAAGTATTTTATTCAAATTGGCGCTTTAAAACCAAATGAAAAAGTATTAGATGTAGGCTGCGGCGTCGGCCGAATGGCTGTACCATTATTGAATTACTTAAATGATGATGGAGCGTATTATGGATTTGATTTGTTTAAAGATGGAATTGCTTGGTGTCAAAATAACATTTCAACTATGCGTAATAATTTTCACTTTGAACATGTTGACATATACAATCAATTCTATAATCCAGAAGGAAAAGAAGATGCCTCTCAATATCGTTTTCCCTATGAAGACGGGACATTCGATTTTATCTTTTTAACTTCTGTATTTACGCATCTTCTTCCAAAAGAATTAGAACATTACGTATCTGAAATTGTACGTGTATTAAAAAAAGACGGGAGATGTTTCATTACATTCTTTCTTATAAATCCTGAATCGTCCTATTATTTAAATGCAGGACAAAGTACATTAGGTTTTTATCATCGAATCGAAAATTGCTACGTTGTAAATAAAGATATTCCGAATTTCGCAGTTGCTTATCCTGAGACAGATATTTGCAATCTATTGAATAAGTACGGCCTAGAAATAATCAATAAGCCGCATTACGGTTTATGGTGCGGCAGACATGAATATACAAGTTACCAAGATATTGTTCTTACAAAAAAAAGCTTCTGAAAGGAAGTTATGTATGATGAATGAAAAAAATCTACCTCTCGTTTCCATCCTTATTCCTACTTATAATCGGCCTCATTATTTCAAAATTGCTCTAGAAAGTGCATTGGCACAAACTTATTCTAATATTGAAATCATCATTGGAGATGACAGCACAAATGATGAAACAGCAACTTTAATACGCGAACAATACTTACCAAATTATAAAAATATAACATACATTCGAAATACCCCTACTCTAGGACAATTTCACAATGACCTTATGCTCATAGAAAAATCAAATGGTGAGTATATAAATTTTTTAATGGACGATGACGTGTTTTATAAGCATAAAATACAAAAAATGATGACCTATTTTGAGCAAGATCCCAATAAAAATCTTGCTCTTGTTACTTCTTATCGAGTACGCATTGATGATCATGGAAATCTAATAGGTGATTCCCATCCAACACAAAGGTTATATAGTGAAGACACCCCATTAAACGGGATATTTTTAGGTAATTGGATGTTAAAGGGCGGACACAACATTATCGGTGAGCCTACAACTACTTTGTTCCGAAAGGAATTGCTCACTGAACCTTTTGGCACCCTTAAAGAGCGACAATATTCTTGTAGTGTTGATATGGCCTCATGGATTTCTTTACTTTCTAAAGGAAATGCAATATACATTTCTGAGCCTTTAAGTCAATTTCGCTACCATGCTGGACAACAAATACACAATAAGCTCCTTCAAGGTTGTGAAGATTTCACACACCTTGTTATAACAGCAAAAGAATATGGCTTTTTACAAAATACTACGGACTATAGAGCAGCTCTACTTAGTGCTTACCAATGGTGTAAAAGTTCCTTAAAATACTATCTTCATCAACTAGATATTTTTCCTGACGCACATGTACGTCTCTCCTATTGTTTGGATATAATTATTAAAGAGCTAAACAATTAAACTACTCTGCAAAATTAAAAGTGTATGGACTATATGTGAATCATTCGTATAGTTCATACATTCTTTCTCATACTATAAAGTGAAACTTTAATCAGCTCTCACCAATCGGGCTTTTACGGGCAGTTGATCCCCCACCTAACTTCTTCGCTTTCGCTGAATTTTGAGGTGGGGGTCTTACTGCCCATTAATGCGGGATAAAATCCATTACTATAAAGAGCAGTAGAAAGGAATACCTACATTGAAAGATCCAAATTCTCAATATCAAATAGACTACGTATTACTATTTATTTTATTTGCCATTGGGATTGTTAGTTGTTGTGCTATTGCAAGTGCGCAAGCCTCTTTACCGCCATTTTTACAAAACGTCAATTTTGTACTAAAGCAAATCCAATGGTATTTCATTGGATTTATAGCCATTGGTGTTATTATGATTATCGACTTCGATCGTTATCAAAAAATTGCTTGGTATTTGTATAGCTTTGCAATGGTACTACTTATTGGACTAGAACTTCAAGTACCAGGTGCCGTTACAATTAAAGGCGCTACCGCTTGGTACAGGCTCCCAGGCATTGGAAATTTTCAGCCTTCTGAAATTATGAAATTGTTTTTAATTATCGTCATTGGAAGAATTATAGCAAATCATAATGAGAAATATTTTTCCCAAACGATACATGACGATTTTTTACTACTTGGAAAAATATTTGCGACAAGCTTGCCACCACTACTACTTATTGCAAAAGAACCAGATTTAGGAAACACAATGGTCATTTCAGCGATGCTTGCAGCAATGATACTAGTTTCTGGCATCCGATGGCGTTTTATTTTTGGATTAGTTTCAGGTACTTTCGTTGCTGGATCTACATTAATATATATTTTTTTTACTCACACAGATTTCTTTAAAGCACACATTTTAAAAGAATATCAATTAAATCGCTTCTACGGATGGTTAGCACCTTACAAATATGATGCACAAGGCTATCAATTAAGACAAGCATTCTTAGCGACTGGATCCGGAGAAATGCAAGGAAAAGGGTGGGAAAATGGACAAGTATATTTTCCAGAACCACATACAGATTTTATTTTCACTAATGTCGCTGAACAATTTGGATTTCTAGGCGCAAGTGTCATTATTTCTCTTTTTTTCTTACTCATTTTTCGAATGATTCATATTGCTTTAGAAAGTAATGACCCTTTCGGTAGTTACATTTGCGCTGGTACAATCGGAATGTTTACTTTCCAAGTATTCCAAAATATCGGGATGACAATCGGATTACTTCCCATTACAGGGATAACATTACCTCTTATGAGTTACGGAGGAAGTTCACTGCTTACATACATGATTGCGATTGGATTCATTTTAAATGTTCGCTCAAGAACGAAAATCTTTATGTTTAAATGAACAACACAAAAACGCTATATTTTTATCTCTATCCTTTTTTAGATATACTAATGAAAAATACGATGGAGGTTTAAATATGAAATATGACATTATAGGAGATATTCATGGATGCTTCCAAGAGTTTCAAAATTTAACAGAGAAGCTAGGATATAACTGGAGTAGCGGTCTACCGGTTCACCCTGACCAACGTAAACTTGCATTCGTTGGCGATATTACAGACCGTGGTCCTCATTCATTACGTATGATTGAAATTGTATGGGAACTTGTCATACATAAAAAAGAAGCTTATTACGCTCCTGGAAATCACTGTAATAAACTATATCGATTTTTCCTTGGGCGTAATGTAACAGTCGCTCACGGACTTGAAACAACTGTTGCTGAATATGAGGCACTTCCTTCTCATAAGCAAAACGTTATAAAAGAAAAGTTTATCACTCTTTATGAACAATCACCGCTCTACCACATACTAGATGAAAAAAGAGTAATCGTATGTCACGCTGGGATTCGGCAAGATTACATAGGAAGACGAGATAAAAAAGTACAAACCTTTGTATTATATGGCGATATTACAGGAGAGAAGCATGCCGATGGCTCACCTGTCCGTCGCGATTGGGCGCAAGAGTACAAGGGGCAAGCTTGGATTATATATGGACATACACCAGTAGCAGAACCTCGATTCGTCAATCAGACAGTCAATATTGATACTGGTGCTGTATTTGGTGGCAAATTAACCGGATTACGTTATCCTGAAATGGAGACTATCTCTGTTCCTTCTTCTTTACCTTTTGTCGCTGAGAAATTCCGTCCAATTTCATAACTACCTTACTTAGCGAAAGATTACCGTATTATTTAGGCAGATCTCATATAAAACTAGGTAAAGTAATTAAAAAAAGATGCAATAAAGTGCATCTTTTTTTAATTACACTACATATAATGTCGCAGGAGGTGACAGAATGAAGAAAAAATCTTCTAAACAAAAAAGAAAATTTCCCCCTTTATATCTGCCCATGTACGGAATTAACAACTGGTGTAGTATTCGGGCTGCAGCGATAGAAGAACTGGAAGAACAAGAGTCATCAAAAAAAAGCAAAGTAAAACCAACATATGTCTCTTTAGAAAATGCTGTGATGAGCCGCATAATCGATCGCAGAAAAATAAAGATGCAACAAAAAAATAAACAGCTCTCAAATCAAGATGAACAGGTAATACATTCTAATCAAACAGAAGAAAAGACGGAAGAAAATATTTCTGTAGCAATAAATAAAAAAGTGGAACCAGAAATTCCAGCTGCTATTATAAACAAAGTAAAAAAAATAAAAGAGGCATTGGCTTCATCGAATGATATACAAACTGAAAAACCACTCATAATTGAGACACCTACACCTGAAAATACAAAAGTTAAAAGGGGCGGCCGATATGCATATGCGGAAGGGCTTCACTCTCATGCGGAGGGCATGGCAGCACATGCGGAAGGCTTATTAACACACGCAAAAGGTTCTTTCTCTCATGCAGAAGGATCAAACTCAAAAGCAACCGGACATAGTTCCCATAGTGAGGGAAGTGAAACGACAGCAGGCGGAGCTTATTCTCATGCAGAGGGTAAACAGACGATTGCTTTAGGCGAAGCAGCACACGCAGAAGGAACCGCAACTATCGCTAACGGATCCTCTTCTCATGCGGAAGGTCATCATACATCAACAGCTCATTTTGCAGGTAGCCATATTATGGGGCGCTTCGGCACTGCAGAAGAAGCTTATTCTTGGTTTATTGCAAATGGTGTAAGCGACACCGACCATAATATCGGGGCTAAATGGCTTGCCCATAATGGAGAAATGTACATTGAGGGTGCGTCTTACAATGCAAGTGGAACGGATTTTGCGCAAATGTTTGAAACCGAAGATCATAAACCTATTGATGTCGGTTATTTCGTTACATTTAGTAGCGAAGAAAAAATTCGGATAGCTACTTCACACGACTCGTTCATTTTAGGAATATCTAGTGCAACCCCTGCCCTTATAGGAAATAGCGGGGCTTTAAGTTGGGAAAAACGTTATAAAACAGATAACTTTGGAAAACGCCAATATGTATGGACGGAAACCGAAGAAATACAACCTCTTTTAAATACAGAATGGGATCCAACTCGCAAATATGTAGCAAGAAAAGATCGCGCCGAGTGGCTTCCTGTCGGATTAATTGGACAAATGTTAGTACGTGATGACGGCACTTGCGAAGCACATGGATTTTGTCTTCCAAATGACAATGGCATTGCTACAAAAGCCGAAAGTGGATTTTTCGTTATAAAGCGTACGGGTGAAAACCAAATTTTAATATTATTCCGCTAAGAAAAAAGGGAACAAAATTCTTTATAATATAAGAATTTTGTTCCCTTTTTAAGTATGCCGCAACACTTCTTGCATATCGCTTGGAAGCTTTATAGTGAAAGACATCTCTTTCTCTAAAATAGGATGATAAAACGTCAAAGATTTACTATGAAGTGCTTGCCGTTTCATTTCATCCCTTCTCCCTCCATATAAGCTATCACCAAGTAATGGATGTCCTACATGAGCCATATGCACACGAATTTGATGCGTTCTTCCTGTCTCAAGCTCAAGCGCTACATGTGTCTTATGATATGTACTATCAATTACTTTAAAATGAGTAACTGCCCTTTGTCCATCCTCACAAACCGTTCGCTCAATAATGCTATCAGATTTTCGACCAATTGGTGCATCAATCATTCCTTCTCGTTCTACAATCTTTCCGTGAACAATTGCTTCATACGTTCGTTTCACAGCTTTTTGTTGATGCTGCTTCGATAAAAGATGATGCACGAAACGATTTTTTGCAATGAGCATAAGCCCCGAAGTATCACGATCTAAACGTGTTACGATGTGCACTGTACTTGCAAGATGCTGCTTATCATAATGAGATAACAGCGCATTGGCAACACTTCCTGCCGGATGTTCTCTAGACGGAATCGTTGACATATTCGCCTCTTTATTAATGATAAGAACCGCGTCATCTTCATATATAATGCATAAAGGAATATCTTCTGCCATCATCCCTTCACTTCTTTCCTCCACTGGAAAAAAGACACGTAATTCTTCACCAGCACGCAACTGATGACGAACACTCGCATGTTGACCATTTACTTCAATTGCTCCGCCATGAAACTTTATATCCGTTAAAGCGGCTTTAGAAATACCTTTCGTTTTCAAAAATTCCCTAACTAAAGTTCCCTCTTCAGCCGGCCCTATATCCCATTTCAATGTAAATCTGTTCAAATATATAACCCTTTCTATTTATCTGCAACAAACGAGTCACGAACTCGTTTCCAGAACGGGAATGGGCGGAAACGAACAAATCGTACTTTCTCGTTTGCGACGCGATACTGGATTGATTTCACATCTTGATGAACCATCGTTAAATGATCCACTGTAATTTGTAAGTTCATTCCTGCAGCTGGCTTTAACACACATGTATGATGCTTCGGCAATACGAGTGGCGATCCTACAGTACGAAATACACGATTGTTAATGGACGCCATTTCTGCAATTTGAATCGCTTCAATAGATGGGTGAATAATTGCTCCGCCAAGCGCTTTATTATACGCGGTACTTCCTGAAGGAGTAGAGATACAAAGGCCATCTCCGCGGAATGTTTCAAAATATTCTCCGCGTATTTCTACTTCTGTTACTAATGTACCTTCTGCACTTTTTACAGTCGCTTCATTCATCGCTAAATACTGTGACTCTTTACTTCCATTCACATAGCGAATAATAACTTCTAAAAGCGGATATTCCACCACTTGGAATGGTGTTTTCGCAATCGCAATTACTAATTTCTCTACTTCTGTCGGTAACCAATCTGCATAGAAACCTAGATGTCCTGTATGTACACCAACAAATGCTGTTTCATCCAATCGATTATAATAACGATGAAACGCATATAAAAGCGTTCCATCTCCCCCAACAGAAATTACAATATCGGGTTCCTTTTCATCCATTATAAATCCAAAATCTAGCAAGTACTCTTTCATCGTGCTTGCCAGTGTATCTGATGATTGATCTCCCTTTGACATAATTGTAAATTTCATCGCCCAACACCCTTTAGTTTATGATTCGGAATCTTTCGTTTCTTGCTTTCTTGAAAAAGCCTTTTGCGCTTCTTGAATTTCAAGACGAATAGAAGACATTTCTTCATCTAATAAAAACGCCGCTTCAGCTGCACGTTGCAATCGTATTTTAATATCTTCAGGAAAACGTCCACTATATTTATAATTTAAAGAATGCTCAATTGTTGCCCAAAAGTTCATTGCTAGCGTGCGTATTTGGATTTCTACCAATACTTTTTGTTCACCTTGAATCGTTTGAACAGGATAACTAATGACAACATGATAAGAACGATAACCGCTATCTTTCTTTTGCGTGACATAATCACGTTCTTCCACGATTTCAAAGTCATTTCGTTTTCGAAGATATTCTACAACAGGCTTAATCTCATCAACAAATTGACACATCATTCTAAGCCCAGCAATATCCTGCATATCTTCTCTCAATCGGTCTAGCGGTACATTTCTCTTCTCCGCTTTATCAATAATACTTGCAACCGACTTTACCCTTCCTGTTACAAACTCAATTGGAGAATGCTCTGTTAACATTGCAAATTGAGTACGCATTCCTTTTAGTTTCACTTTTAGCTCTGCCACCGCTTGGTGGTAAGGTGCTAAAAATTCTTCCCAATTTCGATTCATTTCAACCACCACCAAAATCAATCCATTTGCTTATAGAAATACTTTTTCTACAGCAGTTACTAATTCTTCTCCGTAATTTGCATTACCTTCAATATTTTCAACTAAATATTCTACTTCTTCTTTTAATCCTTCTAATTCCATTTCAATGTCATTCACGCGAACGAACATAACCACATCGTTATTCATCGCTTCATGCATTGCTTCCCAGCATGTGTGCGGAATACTTACATAAATGAAAGATGATTCATTTTCTAAGATATATAAAAATGATAAATTGTCTGAGTCTACAAGTACGTGATTACGCGCACTTAACTCCTTTACCTCTATTTCACTATTTTCCGCACAAAAAATAAGAGCATTCTCTCTCTTTTCTACGCTCTTAACTTGGATTTTATTTTGCATGCTCTAACTCCTCCATCTCAACTTCCTGTCTTACTTAACAGTATTATTGTATCATAACATGGACGCAAACAAATAAAACATTGAACCAAATTTATGAAAAAGCGATAATGTGTAAAGAATTATTTTTCAAAAGGAGATTATACAATGACACAAGAAATTGAAATTGAATTCAAAAATATCGTTACAAAAGAAGAATTCGATACATTATGTAAATCGTTTTCTATTGAAGCATTTACAAAACAAGTGAATCACTACTTTGAAACACCTGACTTCTCGTTAAAAGAAGCTGGCTCTGCACTTCGTATTCGTCATAAAGGAGAAACTTATACGTTAACGTTGAAACAACCTGCAGAAATCGGTTTATTAGAAACGCATCAAGTCGTAACAGAAGACGAAGCAAAAATGATGATGGAAACAAACACAATCATTCAAGGAGCAGTAGTAGATCAATTACACAAATTACAAATTCCTGTTTCTGCTTTAACATATATGGGTAGTTTAACAACAGAAAGAGCAGAAACATTATTTAAAGGCGGAACGCTTGTCTTTGATCATAGTTTCTATTACAATCACGATGATTATGAAATTGAATTTGAAGTGCAAGATGAAGAAACAGGAAAAGCTGCATTTATTCATTTATTAACGCAACATAACATACCTGTTCGCCATACAAATAACAAAGTAAAACGCTTTTTCCTTGCCAAACAAAACAAAGCACGCTAAAGTGAAAATTCCACTAGTGAATATGTTTCACTAGTGGATACATCTCACTAAAAAAGTTTACACCCGTAGAATAAGCAAAGAATCTTTGAGAAAGCTGTTTATTTGCCCTCTCGAACATTCCATTGCTACAATAGATATACATTTCATGGAAAAAGGAGTTTATAAAGGATGAGCAAGCAACCGATGACACCATTTGAAGCAATTGGCGGTGAACAATGCATTGCAATATTAGTAGATACATTTTATTCCTATGTCAGTAAACACCCTGACTTATCTCCCATCTTCCCGGAAGATTTAACAGAAACCGCTAGGAAGCAGAAGCAATTTTTAACACAATATTTAGGTGGTCCTAATTTGTACACTGAAGAACATGGTCATCCTATGTTAAGGGCACGCCACCTTCCGTTTGAGATTACTCCAAAACGAGCAGAGGCTTGGCTATCATGTATGGAGCAAGCAATGGATGATACTGGAGTTCATGGTCATATAAGAGAGTTTGTTTTTGAACGTTTAGCATTAACCGCTCAGCATATGGTTAATACTCCAAACGAAACAGGTGAAGTGTAATGGATAAGCAGGAAGCAAAGCATATAAATATGCCATCTCCTTCCGCATGCGAGCATAAGTCTGTAGAAGCATATTTATTTATTGATCCACTTTGTAAAGATTGCTGGGAAATTGAGCCTTTTATTATTAAACTATGGCTTGAATACGGGAAATACTTCTCTATTCGTCATATCGTAACAGGAAAAGTGGATGGAACGAACGCTTCCTCACACAAATGGAATAAACCTGCTAATATTCGATTTGTGTGGGAAAAGACAACCAGTTTACAAGGTTTTTCATGTGATGGAAAGGTACATATGCAAGAAGCATCGTCAACACCATATTTAGTTTCGATGGCAATTAAGGCAGCGGAGTTGCAAGGCCGAAAAGCAGGTTCGAAGTTTTTGCGAAAACTCCAAGAATACATTTTCCTTGAAAATGTATCAAACCCTGACTGCGAACTATTACTTGCATGTGCGAAAGATAGCAATATTGATGTAGAAGAATTTAAAAAAGATCTACATTCTGCTAGTGCAAAAAAAGCTTTCCAATGTGACTTGAAATTCACAAATGAAATGCATATTACAGAAATACCTTCCCTCGTCTTTTTTCATGCGAACTCAGATGAAGAAGGTATTAAAATCGCTGGAAATTATTCCTACGATGTATACGTACAATTATTGAAAGAACTTGTAAAATGTGAAATTGAGCCAGAACCATTACCACCTTTAGAAGTGTTACTAGAAGCAACACAATTTATATCTTCAAAAGAAGTAGCATTTATTTATGATTGTCCGCAACAAGAAATTGAACGCGAACTAAAAAAATTACAACTGAAACGAAAAGTACAAATGATAGAAGTAAAATGCGAACGTTATTGGAAATGGATAGCAAAAGAAAAAGACCTGGTGTAAACACCAGGTCTTTTTCTTTACGGCTTATAAAAATATTAAAGGGGATGAGAGAAATTTTCACGTTCAAACAAAGGGGTATATGTTTGTATGTGAATTCGTTCACGCTTATTATATTACAAGATTCGACGTCAGATGACAACCCCTTTTGTCGAATTTCACACTTTTGTCACATTCTAAACGTTTTCATTTTTGAATAAGCTATAAAAAAGGTCATTTAGGGGGTTTATTTATGAAAAAATCTTATATTGCTCTTCTCTTTCTAGCTGTCATCGTTTCTTTTTTCTTGTACATCCTCTCTCTACTACAAGCTTTTCCTAAAATTATTGCCTTACCTCTTTTATTCGGAATCATCGTTATCACTCTCTCTTATTTCAATTATAAAAAACGATTCAAAGGGTTTTAATTTTAAAAATCAGTCGTAAAACTATCCTTTCAGTTAGAAAAACAAAGAAATTCACCTTTCTCTCCGACAAATATCGACATTGAATCTATTCAACAAAAAGACGAGGATACAATCCCTCGTCTTTTTTCATTACTTTTCTTCAAATAATAATGCTTCTAATTCATTTAATTTCTCTTCAAATACTTGTAGCGCCTCTTTTACTGGTTCAGGAGATGCCATATCTACTCCTGCTTTTTTCAGCACTTCAATTGGATAATCAGAGCTTCCTGCTTTTAAGAACTCATTAATATAACGTTCTACTGCTGGTTGTCCTTCTTCTAAAATCTGTTTAGATAGAGCTGTCGCAGCACTAAATCCTGTTGCGTATTGATATACGTAATAGTTGTAGTAGAAGTGTGGGATACGAGACCATTCTAAACCAATCTCTTCGTCGATTACTAAAGCGTCACCGAAATATTTCTTATTTAAATCATAGTAAATTTCCGTTAACATGTCTGGCGTAACAGCATGTCCTTCTTGTACTTTCTTATGAATAATATGTTCAAACTCTGCAAACATCGTTTGACGGAATACAGTACCACGGAACCCTTCTAAATAATGATTTAATAAATATAGACGCTCTTTCTTATCTTCTGTCGTTTTTAATAAATAATCATTTAGAAGTGCTTCATTACAAGTAGATGCCACTTCTGCTACGAAGATGGAATAATCACCATATACGTGCGGTTGTGTTTTTCTTGTATAGTAACTATGCACCGAATGACCAAACTCATGAGCAAGTGTAAATAAATTATTTACATTATCATGCCAGTTCATTAAAATATACGGATTTGTTCCATATGCACCAGATGAATATGCCCCGCTTCGTTTTCCTTTATTCTCATACACATCTACCCAGCGATTTTCATATGCCTCTTTCAAAATATCAACATATTCATCACCAAGTACGTTTAAAGATTTTAATAAAAGGTCTTGCGCTTCTTCGTATTTCACATTCATTTTCACTTCTGGTACAAGTGGTGTATATAAATCATACATATGAAGCTCATCAAGTCCTAGTGCACGCTTACGAATATCGATGTAACGGTGTAATAAATGTAAGTTGTCATTTACTGTTTCAACGAGTTGATCGTATACTGCTTCCGGAATATTATTATTGCTCAGTGCAGCTTGGCGAGCAGAATCATATTTACGAACACGCGCATTGAAATTATTACGTTTTACTGCTCCGCTTAACGTACTTGCGAATGTGTTTTTAAATTTTCCGTACGTTTCATATACAGCTTTAAATGCATCTTTGCGAACACGAGGATCATCACTTTCTAAGAACTGAATGTAACGGCCATGTGTAATTTCTATTTCTTCTCCGTCTTCCCCTTTAATAGATGGGAATTTTAAATCCGCGTTATTCAACATACCAAATGTATTGCTTGATGAACTCATTACTTCAGATGCTTCCGCTAATAAAGCTTCCTCAGCTTCTGATAATACGTGCGGGCGTTGACGTGTAATTTCTTCTAATGCATGTTCATATACACTTAAATCTCTATTTTCCTTCAAGAATGTTTGCAATGTATCTTCTGAAATCGATAAAATTTCAGGCACAATATACGCTGTGCTACTAGATACTTGTGAATATAAATTTGTTGCACGATCATTTAATGCTTGATATACAGAGTTTGTTGTATCTTGATCGTAACGCATATGAGCATATGTATATAACTTACCTAATCGCATTGATATTTCATCTTCATATTGCAATGCCTCAAGTAAATTGTCCGCAGAGTCACCAAGTTTCCCTTTAAATTCAGTTAACTTCGGTAATAGCTCTTTAATAGCTTGGAATTCTTTTTCCCATTCTGCATCCGTTTGGAAAATATCTTCTAATCGCCACGTACTTGCTTCTTCAATCTCGTTGCGATCTGGTAATGCTTTCGCTTTGTTTTGTTCAGACATTCTTTAAGCCCTCCTTTAAATATCTCTACTTAAGTACAATTCGTTTTTTTCTTATGTAATTCCTTCACAATCATTCTTTATTATATCCGCTTTTCCTCCTCTCATGTTAAAATTTGCCTCAAATAAAGATAGCGCATGTATTAAGCAAATCTCATCATGTTTCATAATTTCCTCCTCTGTTTTTAACATCACGGCATCCCTTATTTTTCGGTACGTATAAGTTCCCACTTTACGTAAAACACCTATATAGCATAAAAATGTCATATATTCAGTAACTGCCATTTTCCATATGTGCTGCGAAAAGTACGGAAGTATCCGCCTTTTCGTATACCTTTTTACATAACTACACACGTATTGAAGAGAAATACACTCTCCCACTGCAAGCTCCCCTATACACTTCATATATAGAAAAGCTTGCCATATAAATGGGTTTGTTTGAAAAGCAAATGCAGAAGGGAGTGGAACACCAATTTCAGAAGGAAAGCTCGCTGGGGTACATTTAAATTGATATAAGAGGCGTAATAATGACTTATAATTATAATTCCAAATCGGTAAGGCATTTTGGCGAAAGTTTTTCTTTCTCTTCTTCCACTCTTCACCCAATCTTTCTTTCCCGAAAGGAACAGGAGAAAAAAGCATTTCAAAAGTAGTCGCATCAGTTGGTAAATATATAGTATGTGAGAAAAAAACATTTGTAGAAAAGGGAGTGACAAATGCACATTTCATAAATGATTTTTGTTTCGGACAGAAGAAAATAAGAAGTGGCTGAGGATAAGATTGTAAGGAGAAAGCCATAAGTGAGGAAAATTTCATCCAATATGCAGATTGCTTTTTCAATTGATTTCCACCAACGATCCAAATGACCTGTATACCAGCTTGCCAATACGAATATGTTCTTTTGTACAGCTGCTCTATAGCGAGGTTTGCACATTGGTATTCAATTGCAATTTTTCTACCCGCCCTCTCTACAAAAACATCTGGTCGTTGCTTAATTTCTGGGAGGTAGTACTCTATATCCACCTGAAAGTTTTGACGTTTGAACCATCTATATAACAATTCTTTACCATGCATATGATACTTTGATTCCGCTTCATAAAAGGCAAGACATGAATCCACTTTTTTATGAGCAAAATGCCAACTTTTTTGTTTCCCTAATTTCATTTGCACTTCCTTTCCGCAAGCTACACAAAAGAATCGTTCTTGTTGACGCATACGGCGCAAAAGCTCTTCATTACAATTATAGAGTAAATGAATTTTTTCACCGTTTTCTCTTTTAGCGATAAATATCGTAATCACACCCTTTCAGCTCCTTATATTCTACAATTTGTTACAAATTCCTTTTAAAAAAGAGATGTCCCAATTTCGGACATCTCTTTTTATAATAAAGGTGATAATAATCGGTACGTTGATTCAACAATTCGTCTATGAAGACGTCTTTTATGAAAATGATCACCATGAATTTCACTTGATTCTTCTAAATCATCTTTAAAGTCTTGAACAAGTTTTCGAATGCTATCTGTATCATATAAAAAGGCATTTACTTCAAAATTCAAATGAAAACTTCTCATATCCATATTAGCTGTCCCAATTGAAGCTAAATCAGAATCAACGATGACAATTTTACTATGAAGAAAACCTTTTTCGTATTCATATATCTTTACTCCTGCATCTAAAAGCTCTGGGAAGTACGATCTCGATGCGTAAAAGACAGTACGCTTATCCGGTTTACTCGGCATTAATAAACGAACATCAATACCAGCAAGTGCAGCAACCTTTAATGCGGATAAAATATCATCATCCGGAATAAAATACGGCGTTGCAATCCAAATTGATTTCCGAGCAGAAGCGATCATTGCGAAATATAAATGCTTAATCGTTTCCCACTTATTATCGGGGCCACCTGCAACTAGCTGCACTCCTCCCCAATGATCACCCTCAACTGCTTTTGCTTGTAAATATTCAGGGGCTAGCACAGCCTCTCCAGTCATATAAAACCAGTCTTGAAGGAAAATAAGTTGTAAACTTTGAACCGCTTCACCACGTAAATACAAATGCGTATCTCGCCAAAAGCCAAAATATTTATTTTTCCCTAAATACTCATCACCGATATTTAATCCGCCTACAAACCCTTCGTTCCCATCAATCACAACAATTTTCCTATGATTTCGATAATTAATCTTATCGTTTAAAATCGGAAAGCGCACAGGAAAGAATGGAATCATTTCTACACCTGCATCGTTTAATTCTTCAATATACGATTTCGATAACTTAAAACTTCCAACCGCATCATATAAAAAGCGAACAACAACGCCTTCTTTCGATTTTTGTATTAAAATATCTTTAATTTCTGTTCCTAATTTATCATCACGCACAATGTAATATTCCATATGAATGTGATGTTTCGCTCGTTTTAACCCATTTAAAATAGCCCGAAACGTTTCATCTCCATTTGTTAATGTCCTCGTTTCAGTTTGAAATGAAATATTTAAAGCTCCTAATCGATCCGCTAAACGAAATAACAGTTCTTGATGCTTATGATTGCGTAAAATTCGTTCTTCGTAATCTTCATGCCCTTTATATTGTAAAAACGCCTGTTCATCAAGTAACGCCTTCTTTTGGAACATTCTTTTTCTTCGAAAATTTTGTCCAAATAATAAATAAGCAAAGAAACCAAATACCGGAAAAATCCCTAAAACAATTAACCATGTAAGTGTTTTAGATGGATGTCGATTTTCTAAGAAAATAACGCAACCAATTAAAAACGCAGATACTGTAAATAAAATACTAATAATACCTAAAATCGAAACATCTTTTATCCCAATCACATCTGAATAAAATGCTACATCAATAAACATACGTAACGAAACAAATAATGCGAACAATAGCAGTATAAAGAAAATCAGCTTTAACGTATTTTTCATCTCTTACCTCCTAACTAAGAAAGCTTTCCTATTCTTCATATAAAAAGCCGATTTCATACTACAGAAATCGGCCTACGTTTTAGCAGGAAAATTATTGCGAATCGTTTCAAGCGCATGCTCTTTCACAATTTGTTTTCCATACTCACTTACACGATGAATTGTTAAAGTTGATTCTTCTCCATATTCTAAAATAATACTTAAAATACGATCGATTTCTTCTTCATCATGTAGCACTTCATCGAATTCCACATATACATAATAGCGGTCCTCAAATGAATACAGCTCATCTTTTATATCTTCAAAGATAAGACGATGACTTAATGAAATGACATCTTCAAAATCATTAAATTTAATTAAAAAGCCAAACGTACCATCTTCATTAAAGTTTGTTCCTGTTTGTTCTTCTACCTCTTCGACTAATTCTTGTTGGAATAATGATTCGATGCCTTCATCTAGAGGAATATCTATAATTTTGTCTACCCCTATCGGTAGTTCCAGCTTTTGTCCGTCCTTTGAAAGCTCTGCTTTCGTGACAAGTACTTCAATCCCTTTATCGACTGCTTGCACTTGAATCCATAACGGTCCATCAATAAAGAAATCGTCATGATCACGAGCTTCGTCCATCATCTCCCAAAAGAGCTCTTCACTTCGTTCGCGATCATACCAAATTTCTTCACGATTAAATCCTCTATCCTCTATATCAATGTACGTAATAAAAAATTTCATCGTATGATCATTAATTCTTTCAATATCCAAAATACAACTCTCCCTTCCTGCTTAGAATTGTTATGAAGGGATTCCCCACTCATATGACAAATCAATAGATCCTTGTACTCTCATTTTATGATAAGATTCTCCAGAATGGAAATAAAATCGATTTATTTTACAAAAATAGTTATATGCCTATCTTTCCTCGATAAACTACATAAATATATTATTATAGCGATTTCTTACTTACAAAAAATTTGGACATACATTTCCACATTCCCCCGTACACTGTAATAAAGTGAAACTTCTATTAGAAGAGATTATTTAACAACAACTTTCTTCATCACATACATATAGTTCGCTTATTAAAACATCATAAATGGAGGCAGACGAATGGACTTAGAGTTTTTAACATCCGTACTAATGATTGTCGGTATCGATGTTGTATTAGGTGGTGACAATGCAATCGTCATCGCACTAGCTAGCCGAAATTTACCTGAATCGAAACGAAATAAGGCTATTTTGATCGGTACTCTTTTAGCGATTGTACTAAGAATCATCCTTACTATACTAGCTGTCTATTTACTCGACATTCCATTTCTACAATTGATTGGCGGGGTTTTACTTACATTAATTGCAGTCAATTTATTAACCGATAATAGCAACGATCTTTCTTCTATTCAAGGAAAAACAACTTTATTTCAAGCTGTGCGGACAATTGTTTTCGCGGATCTCGTTATGGGGTTTGATAATGTTATTGCCATTGCAGGTGCAGCTCACGGGAGATTTTTACTCGTCATAATCGGCTTACTCATTTCTATCCCGATTATTATTTGGGGCAGCAAACTTATTTTAATACTTATGGAACGATTTCCATTCCTCATTTATTGCGGGGCAGCGATTCTTGCCTATACTGCAGGAAAAATGGTTACACATGAAGACAGACTTGCAACCTTTTTTCATAACAATCCAAGTTTCACTACAAGCATTCCTTATTTGTTCATTTTCACTATTTTATGCATCGGCTTTATCGTACAACAAGTTCGATTACGCAATGTGAAACATTAAAAAAAACCTTCTACTATATAATAGGTAGAAGGTTTTCATATTATTATAATTAATTTACAAGACGTTGTGCTTCACGTAATTGGAACGTTCTTACTGTACGTGGTAAGAAACGACGAATTTCGTCTTCGTTGTAACCAACTTGAAGGCGTTTCTCGTCAATCATAATTGGACGACGTAAAATCCCTGGATAGTCACGAATCATCTTATATAAATCTTGAAGTGGTAAAGACTCTAAGTTTACATTCAATTCTTGGAAAACTTTCGAACGAGTAGAAATAATCTCATCCGTTCCGCTTTCTGTCATACGTAAAATCTCTTTAATTTCCTCAATCGTTAATGGATCTGAGAAAATATTACGTTCTGTATAGGGAATATGATTTTCCTCTAGCCATAATTTCGCCTTTCTACAAGACGTACAGCTTGGAGAACTATATAATGTTACCATACAAAGCTCACTCTCCTTAAAGAGTACAAATTCTGTACTAAATACAGTTTTAATTTCTAACTTCAGCAATTTTTCGCGATAACTTGTCTTATTGAAAAGTACAAAAATCGCATTTCATGTAAGCAACAACTTATAATAAACAACAATTACTTTTAATAAGTAACTTCTATAATCATTATACAATAGATTTTGCAAGAAATATACAGTAAATTTCCTGCTAGTTGAGAAAACTCTTCCGTGCATTTCACTGCTATGTAACATGATTACGCTCACTTCAGCTGTACTTTAACAATAACTTTCAATCCTTTTACTACTCACTTCTCATAGATTTTTCATATAATATATAGTTATTTATCTATAATCTTCCCTATGAAAAAGAGAACGTTTTCTTACTTTTTCTTGATAAATCAATTAAGAAATGTAAGACTATACAAATGAGAATAAAAAGGAACATTTGTTCTTATTTTAACAAATATCCTCCCTCCTGTCTACACGATTTCTAAAGTAAATTAAATATTTTTCTGACATTTCTTTCTTTTTCATTTTTTATCTCATACAATAAACATACAGACAGGCAAAGGGGGAGTTTTCAAATGATTGCTTTTTTTATTGATTTTATTACGGTTGCTGCCCTCATCATCGGAATAACAGCATTGATTGGTGTCATTACAAATAGCATCGGCGAAAAGCTCTTTGGTGGAAAAGAAAAAATGAAGTTTGTTAACAAAAGTTTGGGTGTACAATCTGGCTGGAACCAAGTTGGCGGAAAAGGCATTTATAAGAAACGAACGTATTAAAAAAAAGCAGGCGATCGCCTGCTTTTTTTCTTATTTCTCTACTGACGCCCATTTAAAGCTTAAATCGCCGCCATA
Source organism: Bacillus cereus group sp. BfR-BA-01356 (assembly GCF_022663635.1). Lineage (NCBI taxonomy): Bacteria > Bacillati > Bacillota > Bacilli > Caryophanales > Bacillaceae > Bacillus > Bacillus cereus group sp. BfR-BA-01356. The sequence goes on from NZ_JAKUFX010000010.1 coordinate 67,100, forward strand.
TTTATGGTTATACATATTTTTAATTGAATCTCTTTGTAAATATGCTCTACCACGTTGATATACTGGAACAATCGCAGCATCATCAAGTAACATTTTTTCTGCTTCTAATAAGTTCTTCCAACGAGCATTTACATCGCTTCCATCTTTTTTCGCCTTCATAATGATTTCATCGTATTTTGGATTAGAGTACTTCATCTTATTTTGTGACCCATCTGTTACAAACATATCAAGATATGTAATTGGATCTGGGAAGTCCGCACTCCATCCAGAGAATGACATGACATAATCGCCCGCATCTTCTAATTTTAGTTTTTGTGCGAATGGTTGTTGTTTAATTTTTACTGTTAAACCTGGTAAATTCTTTTCTAATTCACCTTTTAAATATTCACCAGTTTTCTTTGATAACTCTACATCTTCATTTAATAATTCTAATTCGATTTCATTTTTACCAAGTTCTTTTTTACCAGCTTCCCAATATTTCTTCGCTTCTTTCACGTTTGGTTTTACAATATCCCCGTTTACAGCACGGAAATCTTTTTTATCTGGTCCTTTAATGAAGTTATCAGGAATTAATCCTGTTGCTGGCTTAGAACCGTTATTTAATAATGTATCCACGAATGGCTTACGGTCAAAAGCAAGTGAAATTGCTTTACGAATATTTTTATTTGCTAAAGCTGGATCTTTTTGATTTAAACGAAGGAAGAATACAGATGTATCTTCTACTGTTTGGAAATCTGGTTTTCCTTTATATTTATCAATAAACTCCGCTAATAACGACGCTCGATCAATTGCATTTGTTTCATATAAGTTAATTGGCGTAGATGTATCTTTTACAATATTAAAGTTTACTTCTTCAATCTTCACTTCTTTATTGTCCCAATATGACGCGCTCTTTGTCATTTTAAAGCTACGTTCATGTTGCCAATCACTTAATGTAAATGGTCCGTTATAAAGCGTTGTATTCGCTTCCAAACCAAACTTCGTACCTTGCTCTTTCACAAACTTTTCATTCACAGGATAGAAGATTGGATATACCATTAAATCTACAAGGTATGGAATTGAATTATCTAATTCCACTTCTAATGTATAATCATCAATCGCCTTTACCCCTAATTGATCCGGACTCATCTCTTTTTTATTAATTTTCTCTGCATTTTTTATATCATACATAATGTACGCTGATTTCGCAGCTGTATCTGGGTTAATCGCTCTTTGCCATGCGTATACGAAATCTTTTGCCGTCACAGGATCACCATTTGACCATTTTGCGTCTTCACGTAATTTAAATGTATATTTTTTACCATCTTCTGATTTTTGGAATTCCTTCGCTACACCAGGAACTAGCTTATCATCTTTTCCTAAACTGTATAAGCCTTCCATCGTATTACCCATTACTCTTGAAGAAACTGCATCAGCTGATAACGCTGGATCCATCGTTGGAATTTCTTGCGTTTCAATTAAGTTAATAACTTGCTTCGCACCGCTTTTCCCGCCATCCCCTTTTGCGTTCGCTTGCGGTTCATCTTTTTGGTAGCTACATGCCCCTAACATCATGCTCATTGCTACTGTTGATACTACAAAAACTGGCATCTTTTTTTTCATACTTCCACCCTCCACAAAAATGTTAGCCCTTTCATTTTCAAACAGAAAGAAATATATATATGTTCTAATAATTCATATTATACACACAAATATATTTTTTGTATATTTATATTTCTATTTCATTAAAATTTCCTGTTAAAAAATAAATCTTTGTAAACGTTTCATATTGCTGATTATTCTTACTAAAGTGTTAAAAACAACATTTTTATACTTTTCTAAATTATCAGAGAAAAATGAATTTTATATCTCATAATACTTTATGTATAATTATCCTTTTGTTTTTATCATAAAATAGCACTCTCTTCATAATAAAAATATGTAGGCTAAAATGAGTGCAAAGGTTAAGAAAGTATGTTACGATACATTTTGCTAAAAATAGATATCGGTAAAGAGGGGACGGACATGGCAGCAATTCAGGCAAAAAACGGGCCTACTGAGAAATTAAGTTTATTCTTATTAACATGGCCTATTTTTCTAGAAGTTTTTCTTTTTATGTTAATGGGGATCGCTGATACTTTCATGTTAAGTGCATTATCAGACGATGCTGTATCTGGGGTTGGTGCAGCGAATCAATACCTCCATATCGCTATTTTGGTACTAGAAGTCATCGGGAACGGCGCAGCTATCGTCGTATCTCAATACCTCGGTTCCAAACGCTTTATGGAAGCATCTAAAATATCAGCATTAGCCGTCACATTAAATTTAATAGTTGGGCTCGTTATAAGCGCTGGTTTTCTTTTATTTTCGAAACATATGATGCTCGCAATGAACTTACAAGGCGATGTACTAACGTATGCGCAAAACTACTTATCTATCGTCGGAGGAGCCATCTTCCTACAAGCTATTATTAACTCATTAGCCGCAATTATCCGTGTACACGGTTTTACAAAGCAAGCGATGTTTATTTCACTCGGAATGAATATGATTCATATCGCTGGAAACTACGTACTCATTTTCGGGAAATTTGGTTTCCCTGAGCTCGGTGTACAAGGGGCTGCCATTTCTTCTGCTGTCAGCCGACTTATAGCACTTATTGTTTTCTTCTGGTTACTATACCGCGTTATGGAATATCGTGTAAAATTACAATATTATTTTACCTTATCAAAAGAATATATCGGGAAAATTTTAAAAATCGGGATTCCATCTGCTTTTGAGCAAGTTATGTATCAAGCTTGTCAAATTGTCTTCTTATACTATGCAACATATTTAGGAACGGAATCGTTAGCGGCTAGACAATACGCTACGAACATTTCTATGTTCACTTATTTATTCGCTATTGCAATTGGTATGGGAACAGCCATTATTATTGGCCGCCTCGTTGGTGGTGGCGAAAAAGATGAAGCATACGAACGCTTGTGGAAAAGTGTAAAATGGGCGATTGGTGTAACTTTATGTATGGTCGCTCTCGTTATTACATTCCGTACACAATTAATGGGACTGTTTACAGATAATCCGTACATTATCGGGTTAGGCGCAAGTGTTCTTTTACTAAGTGTACTACTTGAAACGGGACGTACGATGAACATCGTCATCATTAATTCGCTTCGTGCAGCTGGTGATGCAAAATATCCTGTTTTAATCGGTGCATTCTCTATGGTGTTAATGAGTTTACCACTAGGTTACTTTTTCGCCTTTCATTTAGATATGGGGCTCGTTGGTATTTGGCTAGCAATCGCCATCGACGAATGGACACGTGCCATTATTATGTTCTTCCGCTGGAAAAGTAGAGCATGGGAGCGTTATGCACTTGTTAAACCTGAAGAACAAGAGGAGAATGTTTCTGTTCAAGTTCAGTAATTTTGCATATGGATATCACTAATGATACATGAGATTTATATCGGCGATTCTTTAAATATATCGACTGACCGACAAATGTATACAATTCTTTTATATAGTAGAAAAAGAGCCATCCTTCCATAACAGAAGAATGGCTCTTTTTCTTATTGATAAATCTCTTTATATTTCTTGTACTCCGCTTCCGAACATAGTACGAAATGTCCTGGGCGAATTTCACGCATTGTTGGTGCTTCACTACCATAATTATGCTGTGATGGATCATATACGATACGTTTACGATTGCGCTCATAATCTGGATCTGGAAGTGGAATCGCTGATAATAGTGATTTCGTATATGGATGAATTGGATTCGCATATAATTCATCACTTGTTGTTAACTCAACGATTTGGCCACGGTACATTACACCAATACGATCACTAATGTATTTTACCATTGATAAATCATGGGCGATGAATAAGTATGTTAAACCTTTTTCTTTTTGTAACTTTTTCAGTAAGTTTACAACTTGCGCCTGAATCGATACGTCAAGTGCTGAGATCGGCTCATCGGCAATGATAAATTCTGGGTCTACAGCAAGCGCTCGAGCGATACCGATACGCTGACGTTGTCCACCTGAGAATTCGTGTGGGAAACGGTTTGCGTGCTCTTTATTTAAACCAACTGTGTTTAATAGTTCATGAACACGGTCCATGCGCTCTTTTTTACTTTTCGCTAATCCGTGAATATCAATACCTTCTGCGATAATATCCCCTACTGTCATACGAGGATTTAATGATGCGTATGGATCTTGGAAAATCATTTGCATTTTACGGTTGAATTTCTTCAGTTCTGCGCGTGATTTCTTACCATGTACGTTTTCACCATCGAACAATACTTCACCAGCAGTTGCATCATATAAACGAATAATCGTTCTTCCAGTTGTCGATTTACCACAACCTGATTCTCCTACAAGACCAAATGTTTCTCCGCGGTAAATATCAAATGAAATATCATTAACCGCTTTGACAACACCACCACTCACGTCGAAGTGCTGCTTTACATTTTTTACTTCAATTAATTTCTCACGTTGTTTAGTCATGTTGTTCACCTGCTTTCATTTGAAGAATGCGTTTTTCAACGACTGCTGGCGGTTTTACTTCTGGAGCTTGCTCGTGAAGTAACCAAGTTGCCGCATAGTGCGTATCACTTACTTTAAATAAAGGTGGGTCCATTTCAAAATCAATTTTCAGTGCCTGCGGGTTACGTGGTGCAAAAGCATCTCCCTTTGGTGGCTTCAATAAATCTGGAGGCGTTCCAGGGATTGCATATAACTCTTCTTCTGAACCATCTAAACTTGGCATAGATGCGATTAAACCCCAAGTATATGGATGTTTCGGATTGTAGAAAATTTCATCTACAGTTCCAATTTCAACAACTTTACCAGCGTACATAACTGCCACTCGGTCCGCAACGTTTGCTACTACACCTAAGTCATGCGTAATGAAAATGATTGCTGCTTCTGTTTTTTGCTGAATGTCTTTCATAAGTTCTAAAATTTGCGCCTGAATCGTAACGTCTAGCGCTGTTGTCGGCTCATCGGCAATTAATAATTTCGGGTTACAAGCTAACGCCATCGCAATAACTACACGCTGTCTCATACCACCTGAGAATTGGTGAGGATATTGTTTTAAACGAGCTTCTGGATTTGGAATACCTACAAGGTCAATTAATTCTAAAGCAACTTTACGTGCATCTGCTTTACTCATCCCTTGGTGTTTAATTAGACCTTCCATAATTTGATTTCCAATTGTCATCGTTGGGTTTAATGATGTCATTGGATCTTGGAAAATCATCGCGATATCTTTACCGCGTACTTGCTGCATTTCTTTTTCTGTTAATTTCGTTAAGTCACGACCTTCAAATACGATTTCACCATTTTTAATGCGTCCAGGAGGATTCGGAATTAATCCCATTAACGCTTTAGAAGTAACTGATTTCCCTGAACCAGATTCTCCTACAATCACCAATGTTTCTCCTTTTTTCAAATCAAAAGTAACGCCGCGTACAGCTTGTACTTCACCTGCATGTGTATCAAAGGAGACTTGTAAATCTTTTACCTCTAACAATGTTTTCATCTTTGCCTCTCCCCTCTTTTACTTACGCATTTTTGGATCTAACGCGTCGCGTAATCCGTCTGCCATTAAGTTAAACGCTAAAATTAATATACTGATGACAACCGCAGGGATGAACATCATATGCGGATACGTTTGAATAGATTTATAACCATCATTTACAAGAGAACCTAGTGACGCAAATGGCGGCTGAATTCCTAAACCGATGAAACTTAAGAACGCTTCACCAAACACCGCTGATGGAATTGTAAACATTGTCATTACGATAATAGGTCCCATTACGTTTGGAATTAAATGTTTCACAATTAATTGTGTATTTGTTGCACCTAATGTACGAGATGCTAATACATATTCTTGGTTTTTTAACTTTAAGATTTGTCCACGAACAATACGCGACATCCCTATCCAACCTGTAATCGCCATCGCGAGTGTAATTGACCAAATACCAGATCCCATAATGATTACCATTAAAATAACGATGATTAAGTATGGAATACCGTTAATAATCTCCATAATACGTTGCATAATGTTATCTACTCTACCGCCGTAGAATGCTGAAATACCTCCGTATGCAACCCCAATTACTAAGTCAATTGCTGCTGCTAAAAGAGCGATATATAATGATACGCGTGTACCTTCCCATGTTCTTGTCCATAAGTCACGGCCAAGATCATCTGTACCAAACCAGAAGTACTCTTTAATATCACGTTTTTCATATTGGTCAACACCATATTGATCTGTACCGTCAAATGGTAACCAATGAACATTTTCAATAACTGGAATTTTTGGTGGTAATTTCGCTCGACCTAAATCTTGCTCTTTATACGAGTGTTTACTTACCATCGGTCCAAAAATCGCTAATAGTGCAATGATAACTAATAATACAAGGCCAAGCATCGCACCTTTATGTTGGAATAAACGTCTTCTTACATCTTGCCAAAACGTTAGGCTTGGACGGGCAATGACTTCATTATCAACATTATTTTGATTGGCTTGTTGAAATAAATCTGGAGATAATTTTTGTACATCTTTCATCATTTTTTCCCTCCCGCTAAACGAATACGAGGATCAATAATTCCGTATAAAATATCGACAATGAAAATAACTAAAATGAAGATTGCACTATAGAAAATCGTAGTTCCCATAATAACTGTATAGTCATTTAAAGTAATCGATTTAACGAATTGTTCCCCAAGTCCTGGTACAGCATAAATTTGCTCGATAACAAGTGTTCCTGTAATTAATGCCGCAACCATTGGTCCTAAAATTGTTACAACTGGAATTAACGCGTTACGAAGTGCATGTTTGACAATGATAACGCCTTGGCTAATTCCTTTCGCTTTCGCTGTTAAAATGTAATCGGCTTGCATAACTTCAATTAATTCTGCACGAGAGAAACGTGCGATTGTTGCAATAACTCCCATCGATAATGCAATTGTAGGCATTACAGTAAACTCTGGTCCTTTCCAGAATGCTACTGGGAACCAGCCAAGTTTTACCCCTACGAAATATTGCAGTAATGCGGCGAATACGAATGATGGTACCGACATTCCGAGTACCGAAATAACTGTTGCACTATAATCTACCCACGTATTATTACGAAGTGCGGCAACAATACCTAAAATTAAACCGATAAATGTTCCTAATATAATCGCTTGTAAACCTAATTGGGCTGATGGTCCAATACGATCCACAATCATGTCTGTTACTGGGCGGTTATCATATTGGAATGATACCCCTAAATCACCTTTTGCTAGGTTACCTAAGTAACGTGCGTATTGAACTGGTACCGGATCATTCAATCCGTATTTTTCAAGAATGATTTCTTTTTGTGCCGGTGATAGCTTCTCCTGGTTTTTAAGCGGAGAACCCGGAAGTAATTTCATCAAAAAGAAAGTCATTGTAGTAATTAAAAATAATGTCAAAGCCATGTACACGAAACGTTTTAATACATAACGTCCCATATCAAGCACCTCCCCGTTTTTCTCAAAAGCAATAAGATAGTTTAAAATATTCTTACTTTTATTTTTTTAAAATAAGAGCATATGCCCATCATAGGCATATACCCTTGTAAACGATGGAAAAAAAGATTATTTTTGTTCAACAGATGCCCATTTGTAAGTTAATTTACCACCATAGTTAATTGGGATAATATCTTTTACGGCACCTTTTACTACATACGCTGAACCTTTTTGGAAGATTGGAGTGATAACTGCATCCTCTTTAATTAACATCTTCTCTACTTCTAGAAGGTTGTCCCAGCGAGCTTGTAAATCTTTTGTATCTGTTTTAGCTTTTAGGATTAACTCATCATATTTCTGATTAGAATACCCTGTTTTATTTTGAGAACCATTCGTAACAAACATATCTAAATATGAGATTGGATCTGGGAAATCTGGTCCCCAAATACCAAACGCAATATCATATTGCTGAGAATCTTCTAATTTATTTTTTTGTGCGAATGGTTGCTGTTTAATTTTAATTGATAAACCTGGTAAGTTCTTTTCCATCTCACCTTTTAAGAATTCCCCAACCTTTTTAGCATCTTCATTATCAAAGTTTAAGAATTCTAGTTCGATTTTATCAGTTCCAAGCTCTTTCTTCGCTGTTTCCCAAAGCTTTTTCGCTTCTTTTGGATTTGTTTCAACTAGCTTTCCATTTTCAGCTCGGAAATCTTTTTTATTCGGACCTTCAGCGAAATCTTTTCCAACAAATCCGTAAGCTCCAATTGCACCGTTATTTAAAATAACTTTTGCAATGTTATCACGGTCAAAGGACATTGAAATTGCTTTTCTTAAGTTTTTATTACTTAAGTACTGATTACTTTGATTAAATCTTAAGTAAGCAACCCCTGCTTCTTTTCTTGTTTGGAACTCTGGACTTTTTCTAAACTTATCAACAAATTCAGACGTTAAAGCCGCTCGGTCAATCGCGTTTGTCTCATATAAATTTACATCAGTTGCTGTATTTTTTACAATATTAAAGTTGATTTCTTCGATTTTAACCGTTTTATTATCCCAATATGAAGGATTCTTCTTGAATTGGAAACTTTGTTCATGTTTCCAATCACTCATAACGAATGGACCGTTATATAATGTTGTATTTGCCTCTAAACCAAATTTATCACCTTGTGCTTTTACAAAGTTTTCATTTAGTGGGTAAAATACTGGATAAACTGTTAAATCGATAAAGTAAGGAACGGGATTGTCTAATTCTACTTCTAATGTATAATCATCAATCGCTTTTACACCTAATTGGTCAGCAGGTAATTCTTTTTTATGAATTTTCTCTGCATTTTTAATATCGAACATAATGTACGAATACGTTGCTTTTGTATCTGGATTTACTGCTCTTTTCCATGAATACACAAAATCTTTAGCTGTTACAGGTTCCCCATTCGACCATTTCGCATCTTTTCTTAATTTAAATATGTATTTCTTCCCATCATCTAGCTTTTCGACATCTTCTGCAACTCCAGGCATTCTCTTTTGATCTTTGCCAATACGATATAAACCTTCCATCGTATTATTTAATGCTGTAGAAGATGAAGAATCAGATGCTAATGATGCATCCATTGACGGAATTTCAGATAACTCTGTTAAATTAAGAATCTGTTTTCCGTTACTACTACTCGTAGCGTTCTCTTTCCCTTTTGCTTTTGCGTCATCTTTTTGGTAGCTACACGCGCTAAGCAACATACTTGCAGTTAAAGTTGATGCAAGTAATAACGGTATCTTTTTCTTCATGTTGTGTTGCCTCCCCTAATTGCACTTCCTGTACCCTCACTTGTTAAAAAGTAGAATTGAAAGAATAATCTCCAAGTTTCTACAATTTTCATTATACATATAATATAACAATTGTGAATATAGTTTTTTGTTTTTTTGTTAAAATTTTTAATAAAATATTTATATTTTTAATTTTTCGTAAAGGGATACATTAACATTGCTACCATCATCTTAAAATCAGACCTTTAATTGCGTATAATTTTCAAAAAATTAATCCTAGTACTTATTATAGCTTTTATAGTATAATAATTATAGTAATATTTTGACGGAGGGGAATATTTTGAATAAAGTTTTTTTTCATACTTGTATACTAATTTTTATAGCGATGATTGCTTCTAGTATTGGTGCATTCCTCATTTCATCTCAATTTTTGTTGAACTTTGTCAACATTTTGTTTTATATTGCACTGTTTTTTATTCTTATCGGCGGTTTTTTATACATATTTCAAAATGGTTTTTTCAATGTAACCATTTACGCATTCCAAAGAGTATTTGGTACGAACAAAAAGATTGACTCTTTAATTGAAGAAGTCGAGGAACCTACAGATAAGAAAGAACGTATTTATAAAACATATTCATTCAAATGGACATATCCAATTTGTATTACAGGTATCTTCCTTGGGTTGTTCTCGACCCTCATTAGCTTTACTATTTTGATGTAGTTTGCAAACACTATCCCATATGATATAATAATCAGCAAAACATTTTGTTATAAAACTTTAGTTCTTTCATATTAAAAGAGCTCAAGTAACAATAAATAAATTTATATGTATGCGATGATAAAGAAGAGTACATATTGAGGCAATTTCAGAGAGCTTGTGGTTGGTGTGAACAAGTAATTGTACAGTATGGAATGGGCTTTTGAGCACCAAACCGAACCGAAAGTAGTAGGCTTTGGCGTTATATCCAAACGTTATTATGGATTAGAGAGATTTCACAGTAGTGAAATAATTAGGGTGGTACCACGGTCCATTCGTCCCTATAGTTTTTTGGGATGAATGGGCTTTTTTGTTTGCCTTCTCTTCCCCACATCACGCATTCTATTTTAGGAGGAATTACTTATGTCAGTTATCTTTTCTGGTATTCAACCAAGTGGAACGATTACACTTGGAAACTATTTAGGAGCAATGAAGCAGTTTACAGAGCTTCAAAATGAACACGACTGTTATTTCTGTATTGTAAACCAACATGCGATTACAGTACCTCAAGATCCCGTCGGGCTTCGTAAAAACATCCGCAGTCTTGCTGCACTTTATGTAGCATGCGGCATCGATCCTGAAAAAGCTACTTTATTTGTACAATCAGAAGTACCAGCACACGCTCAACTAGGATGGATCATGCAATCTGTTGCTTACGTTGGAGAATTAGAACGTATGACGCAATATAAAGATAAAGCTTCTGGTAGAGATTCAGTTCCAGCTGGATTACTTACGTATCCACCATTAATGGCTGCTGATATTTTACTTTACAACACTGAAATCGTGCCGGTTGGTGATGACCAAAAGCAACATATCGAATTAACACGTGACTTAGCAGAGCGTTTCAACAAACGTTACCGCGAAATCTTCACAATGCCTGAAATTCGCATTCCAAAAGTAGGAGCTCGCGTTATGTCATTAACAGAGCCTACGAAAAAAATGAGTAAATCTGATCCGAATCCAAAATCAATGATTAGTATGCTTGATGAGCCAAAAACAATTGAAAAGAAAATTAAGAGTGCTGTAACTGACTCTGAAGGTATTGTGAAATTTGATAAGGAAAACAAACCTGGTATCTCTAATTTATTAACAATCTACTCTTCATTCTCTGGAAAAACAGTTGAAGAAATCGAAGCAATGTACGAAGGAAAAGGATACGGCGACTTCAAAGGCGACCTAGCGCAAGTAGTCGTAGAAGCTATTCGTCCAATTCAAGACAAATATAACGAACTAATCAACTCACCAGAACTAGACGAAATCCTAGACAAAGGTGCAGAAAAAGCAAACCGCGTCGCATTCAAACAACTACGCAAAGTAGAAAACGCAATGGGACTAAGCAGAAAACGTAGGTAACATATAAAGCGGAGGCGACTGCTTAGCCCTGACGGTTAAGGTTCTTTCCCACAGAAGGTGCTTTTTACCTTCTTGTGGGGAAGGTTCTTAGACGCGAAGGGTTAGGAGCCGGAGCTAGATTACATATAAAGCGGAGGCAGCTCGTTCAGCTCTGACTGTCTAAGAACCTTTCGCATAGAAGACGCTTTTTGTCTTCTTATGCGAAAGGTTCTTAGACACGAAGAGCTTGCTGCCGGAGCTGGATTTCTACAAAAAGCGGAGGCGGCTCGTTTAGAATGTGAGGGGGATGGAGCTCCTGACGTAGAGGCGCTTTTTGCCTCGCAGGAAGGCGCGAAGCCACCGAACATTCTTGCTGCCGGAGCTAGATTACTACAAAATTAAAAAACCGCCAATTGGCGGTTTTTTAATTTACCTTTTGCTCATTTTCCATTTCCCATAACTTTTCAAAAAATGGCTGTCCTTTTACGAGACGCTCGCATAATTGTTCGTGCTTATCAGACCAGCCTGTTTTCGCTTCATCATACAGCTTAGCCCAAATATCTTCAAATTCCATATGTTGAACCATTCCATATGCTGATGGATCCCACTCTGTGAACCAATAGCGAATTTCTGCTGTGTTTTTCGTTGTATGTAATTGATCTAACGCCATAAATAATAATTGTTTTAGCTGTCTTTCTTTACGAGTCAAGCCATTCATAATGAAAGGCGATGGTGATAAAATATGATGTTCTTTTTCTGTTTCTTCTACTTGGAACTCATACTTTTCTGCTTGTACGTTTTCTACCATCTCATATACCATCTGCTCTTGGCGTGGTATAAGTCTACTTTTGCGAATTGGTACATTGTAACCAATTGTGTCAATCGCAATAATTCCTTTTCCATCTGTAACAACAAAGCAATACTCTTGCTGCAAACGTTCATGATTTTTACGAATATAAGCCTTATGATGTACGTCTTCCAGCATTTTTTGCGGAAGCTCTAACAATTCGTTCTCGATGTAATGATATAATGTGGCATCTACTTTTAATAATGGCACTTGATCTAATAGCTCAATCGTATCATCTTTCCGCCATTCGTAAAAATGACAAACGTTATACCCATTCTCTTCACCTTCAAACCAATTTACCCATACATCATGTAGATATAACATTCACTACCCCTCACTTCACTACTGTTTGTACCAATCATTATGTTCATTTTTGCTTAACTTTATTCCACTTGAGGAAATATATTCTAATTATTATTTTTTCTTCTATTAATACTAAAAAAACAGGAAATAGAACTCCTGTTTTTTATATATGAAATGTCCTTGCTTTATTCAATATTTCTTTTGCATCTATAGATAATAAAGAAAGTGTATCTTCTCCTTCCAAAGTTACACAATCTTTGACAATATGAAATCCAAGCGCATAGCCAAGCATCTTCGGATAAGAGTGAAAGCCATTTAATAAGATGTCATGTTCCCTTGTTCCTCGTTTTATACTTATTCTTTCATGTACAACATTTTTCCAATAATAAACAGCCTCTTCTTTTGAAAGATACGCCGTCCACGGTGCATTGTTTTTTTCTGTATACCTTTCTGTTACTGCTTGTTCCGCTAGCCCTTCCATAATCATCGTATCAAGTAATGTATATTCTGTTTCTTTCGTCTCAATTTGATGTAACCTGCATATGTGATGATATTCATGCGCCAATAACACTTTTAATTCTTCTACCGAATTCCGCCCACATACGAATAAGAAAATAACATGACGCATAGATAATCCAGCCCTACCGTTATACTCTTCTTGTACAGTTCGATTATAGGAATCTGATAATAAAATAAAGACAGGGACATCTGGACCTTTTAACCAATTTTTCAGTTTATCATACTCCAGGCTCAATTCTTTCCAAATTTCCTTTTCCTCTAATTCTTTAATTTCCTTTTCTCCGCGCATGATCGGGCGATACATCCCTTTTGAAATTAAAAAGCGATACAACCTTTCTTTTGGCAACGGAATATACTTCGTAAATTTCTCACAAAGTTTTTCTGGCCGTCCATAATATAAATGTAGCCATTCAGCTGTTTCAACAATCCCCATCTTTATCCCTCCTTTTTCTTATGTATATGCTACAGGAGAAAAAGGCGTAAAAATAAATAAGGAGTTTTTTCGCAATCTATTGCGAAAAAACTCCTTATTTCATCGATTATTTATACGATTTAAATACTAACACTGCGTTATGACCACCGAATCCTAATGAGTTACTTAATACTGCATTTACTTCTTGGTGTCTCGCTTGATTTGGTACGTAATCTAAGTCACATTCTGGATCTGGTGTCTCATAGTTAATTGTTGGAGGAATTACTCCGTCTGTAATTGATTTAATAGAGAAAATCGCTTCAACAGCACCAGCTGCTCCTAATAAGTGACCTGTCATTGATTTCGTTGAGCTAATTGCTACTTTATACGCGTGCTCGCCGAAAGTTTCTTTAATTGCCATCGTTTCATATTTTTCATTCGCATCCGTACTTGTACCGTGCGCATTAATGTAATCAATATCTTCTGGCTGTAGGCCTGCATCAGCTAAAGCTTGACGCATTGCACGCACTCCGCCTTCCCCACCAGGAGCAGGCATTGTAATATGGAATGCATCTCCAGTTGCACCATAACCAGCAATTTCCGCGTAAATGTGAGCACCGCGTGCTAATGCATGCTCTAATTCTTCAAGAATTAGAATACCTGAACCTTCACCCATTACGAAACCGCTACGGTTTTTATCAAATGGACGGCAAGCCGTTGCTGGGTCTTCATTAAATGTTAATGCTTTTGCTGAGCTAAATCCTGCGAATGCCATACTTGTTAGCGGCGCTTCTGCTCCGCCTGTAATCATTGCATCAGCATCACCACGCTGAATTGCTTTAAATGCATCACCAATTGAGTTTGCACCAGATGCACAAGCCGTTACAGAACAAGTGTTAATTCCTTTTGCTCCTGTTGCGATTGATACTTGACCTGCTGCCATATCTGGAATCATCATCGGCACGAAGAATGGGCTCACGCGGCGTGGGCCTTTCTCAGTAAAAATCTTAAATTGTTCTTCGTATGTTTCCATACCGCCAATACCAGATCCAATCCATACACCAATTCGAGGTCCGTTTTCTTCTGTAATTTCAAGCTTTGCATCTGCAACTGCCATTTTCGCTGCTGCTACTGCATATTGTGTAAAGCGATCCATACGGCGCGCTTCTTTTTTATCAATATATTTCTCGACTTCAAAGTCGTTAATTTCCGCTGCTACTTTTGCTGGAAATAGTTCTGGATCAATTCTTGTAAGTCGCCCGATTCCAGATACACCCTTTTTAATGTTTTCCCACGCTGTTTCAACATCTGTACCGACCGGTGTAACAGCTCCTAGTCCTGTAATTACGACCCTCTTTTTTTCCATACAAAATACACTCCTTTTTTCTCTCAGTCCTTATTTACCCCAACGAAGAGCAACTGCTCCCCATGTTAATCCGCCGCCAAAACCAACAAGTATAATTAAATCACCGTCTTGAATACGTCCGTTTTGCAATTCCTCTACCATTGCAATCGGAATGGAAGAAGCTGATGTATTACCGAACTTCTCAATCGTCATACTCATTTTTTCTTGTGGTAAATTTAACCTCTCTCTTGCAGATTCCATAATACGAATGTTTGCTTGATGCGGTACTAAGAAATCCACATCTTCCTTCGTAAGACCAGCTTTATCTAAAACGCGAAGACAAGAATCACCAAGTTGACGAACGGCAAATTTAAACACTTCTCTGCCATTCATCATAACATACTCGTCTTGATAAAGGTGCTTGCCGCCACTTCCGTCTGCTCCTAATTCAAAAGATAGAACGCCTTTACCTTCTGAAACAGCTCCCATTACGACAGCACCGGCTCCGTCTCCAAATAGTACTGCTGTATTTCGATCGTTCCAGTCTACAATTTTAGATAGTTTATCACTACCAACTACTAATACATTTTTATACGTTCCTGTTTGAATAAATTGCTGCGCTGTAATCATTCCGTACATAAAACCGGCACATGCTGCACTTAAATCCATTGCAGCTGCATGTTTCGCTCCTATTGCTTCTTGAATTACACAAGCAACTGCTGGAAAAGCACGATCTGGTGTTACTGTTGCTACTAAAATAAGATCGATATCCTCTCCGCTAATTCCTGCATCTTCAAGTGCTTTTTTAGAAGCCTCTACGGCCATATATGAAGTATCTATTGTATCATCGGCAATGCGTCTTTCTGCAATTCCCGTTCTCGTACGAATCCATTCATCGGATGTTTCCATTATTTTCTCTAAATCGTGATTTGTGACTACTTTTTCTGGCACATATCTTCCGATCCCTAAAATGCCCACGTTCACATCGCAGCCCTCCGTTTTATATCAAATATTATGACTTGGTACTAATTTTAAAACATAAATGTATTTTTGTCTAGAATATATTTCGCATAAAACAGAAAGCTAACGCATTATTCACGTTATTTTTCATTAAAAGAAACAGAAACATACCTCTAAAATATAAAAAGACTCAAACCGCTTCTATCCACGGTTCGGGCCTCTCTTCCATCTTAAAAAGATGCTTTTTATTCTTTATCTGCTTTCCTTCTAAACTAGAGAGTTCTCCTCACTACTTTTCCTTTATCCTCTTCATATCTCTGGTTTTCCCCCCCAGGCGAGAATAAAAAAGGCCCTGACCGCTTCTATCCACGGTTCGGGCCTCTCTTCCATCTTAAGAAGATGCTTTTTATTCTTTTTATTCTTTTTATTCTTTATCTGCTTTCCCAAGCTCATAAGCTTCGTTCATAACTTTCATTAACAACTCTAACACCGGCTGTGCCTTCTCCATATCAAGTGCAATTCCATTATCATCTAAAATTGCCTTTGCTTCCGGTAAATGCTTCATTGCGATTTGTAAAAACTGCATGCTTTTTTCGTTCATATTATGCTCTTCCTCTCCATTAAAACTTTCACATACAATAGTGTAACACGCGTACTACCCTTCGTATAACTCTTTATATTTTTTCATGTGTGCCAGTTGTTTATTTAAACCGTATTCTAACGGAGTATTTCTTTTTATTGAAATTACCTCGATAGCCTCATCTCTTACTTCGTTATTATTTTTATTTACTTTATCATCCGCGCGTAAAAGATTCATACCTTTTTCCCATAATGACTGTTTACCACTAAGTAAATTGTATATACCAAGCTGCGCCCCGTTCGTTCCATTTTCCCATAAGTATTCACATACATCTTCAACGTAAAGTAAATCATTCCCCTTTTCCTCAATCGTACAACGGCACTCTTTTTCACCTAATTCTGATAAAATCAGCTGATGAAACATCATAAAGGACGGTTGCCACGGTCCATATAATGTTGGAACTCGAAATACACTATATTGTAAATTCCCTTTTTTCAATCCTTCTTCTACTTTCAAAAATAGGCGCTTATTTTCGGATTCATCTGTACTGCCTACTTCAATAGAAGAAATTAAATTTAACTTCACTTTTTGTTCTTCACACATTCTTATAATTCGCTTTAAATATTGTAATATGACTCTTTCATTCCGAAATCCACTTTGCTGATTTGGCTCATATAAGCAAAAATAAACAGTATCGAATCTCTCTTCCTCAACCGATCTCCATCCATCTTCATCTCTTATCGAATAATACGTAAATAACGCATTTCGCCCAATTAATAATAACTTCTCTTCATTAATTTTCGTCATACTATCGAATTCATCAAAATCAAGACCATAGACTTCCACTTCTTCTGCAATCATTTTATTTACAAGGTGATAACCTACAAACGTAAGTGCACCTATTATCAGCACGCGTTCCATACCACCAACCCTTTCCCTCTGAAACAAATAGCTCCTCATTTATGTATATGGGAGCTTCATAATTCTTCTTCATATTTTTTAAAGAAATCAGTCGTTTGCCTAACCATTTTATATTTCACATCTTGCAGATGGAACAAGACAGAAGTATCACATTGATTTAGTTGCCTCATTTTCTCATATCTACGCAACTGCTGTTTTCTTCCTCTTTTTTCTTGTGTTGATACGAAAATTTTAACAGGTACACAAGATGGAAGAAGCGTAAATGATTTCTTATTTATTTTTGATTCTAATTCTTCTTCTTTGGCATCATACGCCAAACTTAATTCCTTCACGAGTCTCTTGTAAAAAAATTTATGCTCTTTCTCAAAACTTACATATTCCGGTAAATCTAAACACGGATTTAGCATAACAACAGAACGAATACATTCAGGATATTTGTTCATCATTTCAAGTGCTACAAGCGCTCCCATACCATCTGCCATAATGTGCATTTTCGCATTTAACGTCTCTTTTCTCAAAACAACATCATATAAACGTTTTGCCAGACGAACAGATTGATCGTTTCCCCAATGTCTTCCGTATAAATTAGAGGAAAAGACCGTGTAGCCTTGTTCAATAAGACCATGTAAAAAATAAGATTTACCCGCATGTTGTGTCCATAAACTTGTACCATTCTCAATAAAGTAGTTATAATCACCGAGGAGCATAACAGAAAATCCATTTGGCTTCTCCGGTAAATAAATGACACATGGTTCTTTTTCTAAGTAAAAAAAACGTTCCGTAATACTCATTTTTCCCCCGCCTTATTTTCTAAACATATAAAAGTACTCTTTTATAATGTATGAACGGAATGCAAATTTGCGTTGAAAAATCTACAAATATTTTTCTATATTCTTTTTTCAATTGTGTTACAATAAGGACAGATTGAACGAATAGAGGTGTAAAATATGCGTTTCATTTGGGCATTAATTTGGTCGTTCTTACTTGTACATATGATGAGCTATGTAATCGGCTCTATGACTGGCGGTACATACGACTTTAACCAAGCGTCTATTTTCTCAGTTGTTCTTGCTGTGTTAGTACTAGCAATTTCAGCTGCAATTCCAAACGAGCCAGTAGAACAACACTAAAAAAAGAGTCCGGATTTTATCCGAACTCTTTTTTATTTTTATTTCACATGAACGACTAATTCGTTATTTTCTACATCAACAACTACGTGACTATTATCAGTAATTGTTCCTGCAATTAATTCTCGTGCTAATTTCGTTTCCACTTGACGCTGTACGTATCGTTTTAATGGACGAGCTCCGTACATTGGGTCGAAACCGGCTTCCACAACAAATTCTTTTGCTGCATCTGTTAATTCTACTGTAATGTGACGGTCAGCTAGACGACCTTGTAGTTCTTTTACAATTTTATCAACAATGCCTTTAATTTCATTCGTTGTAAGAGGTTTGAATAAAATAATTTCATCCACACGGTTTAAAAATTCAGGGCGGAAATGTCCTCTTAATTGCCCCATTACAAGGTCTCTTGATTCCTCTTTAATCGAACCATCTTCTTCTAATCCATCTAGTAAATGAGCAGATCCAATATTTGAAGTCATAATAATAACTGTATTTTTAAAGTCCACTGTACGACCTTGCGAATCTGTAATGCGTCCATCATCTAACATTTGTAATAAAATGTTGAATACTTCTGGATGTGCTTTTTCAATTTCATCTAATAAAACAACGGAATATGGTTTACGTCTTACCGCTTCTGTTAATTGACCGCCTTCTTCATATCCTACATATCCAGGAGGTGCACCAATTAAGCGAGACACGGCGTGTTTTTCCATATACTCAGACATGTCAATGCGAATCATTTGCTCTTCACTATCGAATAAAGACTGGGCTAACGTTTTTGCAAGTTCTGTTTTACCAACACCTGTTGGCCCTAAGAAGATGAAAGAACCAATCGGGCGGTTCGGATCTTTAATACCAGCGCGAGCACGAAGAACTGCGTCTGACACTAAGCTTACTGCTTCCTCTTGTCCGATGACACGCTCTGATAAGATTTGCTCTAAGCGTAATAATTTCTCGCGTTCACCTTCCACGAGTTTCGCAACAGGAATACCAGTCCAGCGTGAAACAATATCTGCAATTTCTTCTTCACTTACTTCCTCACGTAATAAACGATTTTCTTGTTTATTATGCGCGCCCATTTCTTCCGCTTCTTTTAACTCTTTTTCAATTGCGGGAATTTTCCCGTGACGAAGTTCGGCTGCTTTATTTAAATCGTAATTGCCTTCTGCTTCTTCTAATTCACGACGCAAACGTTCTAAATGTTCACGTAAGTCACGAACTTTGTGAATGTCTTCTTTTTCTTTCTCCCATTTCGCTCTCATGCCACTTGCAACTTCTTTTAAATCCGATAATTCACGTTGCAATGTTTTTAGACGCTCTTGGCTACCACGATCCGTTTCTTTCCCAAGAGCCGCTTCTTCAATTTCCAGCTGCATAATGCGGCGCGTTACTTCATCTAATTCTGTTGGCATAGAATCAATTTCTGTACGAATTGTTGCACACGCTTCATCAACAAGGTCAATTGCTTTATCAGGTAAGAAGCGATCTGAAATATATCGATCTGATAAAACTGACGCTGCTACAATCGCACGGTCATGAATATTTACACCGTGATAAATTTCAAAGCGTTCTTTTAATCCACGTAAAATGGAAATTGTATCTTCAACAGTTGGTTCTTCTGCTAATACTTGTTGGAAACGTCTTTCTAGCGCTGGATCTTTCTCAATATATTTGCGATATTCATCGAGCGTCGTCGCCCCGATACAATGCAGTTCACCGCGCGCAAGCATCGGTTTTAACATATTTCCTGCATCCATGGCTCCCTCTGTTTTACCAGCTCCAACTATTGTATGAAGTTCATCAATGAATAATAAAATGCGTCCTTCACTCTTTTTAATTTCATTTAATACAGCTTGCAGACGCTCTTCGAACTCACCACGGAATTTCGCACCAGCTACGAGTGCACTCATATCTAACGCAAAAATCGTTCTATCTTTCAATCCTTCAGGTACATCCTTTTTCACGATACGCTGTGCTAGCCCTTCAACGATTGCTGTTTTACCAACACCTGGCTCCCCAATTAAAACCGGATTGTTTTTCGTTTTACGTGAAAGAATACGGATTACACGTCGTATTTCACTATCACGGCCGATTACAGGATCAATTTTCCCTGCTCTCACTTCCGCCACTAAATCACGACCATATTTTTCTAACGCTTCATAAGTTGCTTCTGGATTTTGACTCGTCACTCTTTGATTCCCCCGAACTGTCATTAAAGACTGTAATAAGTTATCTTTCGTAATATGCAATCTTGTAAATAATTGATTTATATCGCCTTTTTCTTCAGAAAAAGCAAGCAATACATGTTCTACTGAAATGTAATCATCCTGCAGTTTTTCTGCTTCTTTTCCTGCTCTTACAAGAAGTTGTTGCAGAGCGCTCGTTACATACAATTTTCCAACTTCTGCACCGCTCCCCGTTACAGAAGGTTTCTTTTTAATTAAACTTTCAGCACCTTGCTTTAATGCTTCTATATCAACATTCATTTTTTGAAATATACGTACTGCTAATCCATCTTGCTCTTCTAATAATGCAAGTAATAGATGAACAGTATCCACCTCTTGGTGATGATGAGATACCGCTAAAGATTGGGCACTCATAATCGCCTCTTGTGTTTTTGTTGTCATTTGATTTAAGTCCATCTTTACAGCCCTCCAAAAGTTTGACTTTCTTTGACCTTTGATTTGATTATACGCCAACTGACTTTTTTATACAATAATTTTGCCTATGTATTTTCAAACTTATTATTTGAAAAAGAAAAAGAGAGCATTCATTATACTGCTAAAAAATACGGTAAATGAAATTACAATGTGTAACGACAAAAAAGCCGCAATAATGATTGCGGCTTCTGTTACGGTTTTCTTTTATATGTCCACTGGCGGTTATGATTCGTGTTATCCGGAAACTTTTCACCGGCAGTTAATTTCACCATTTGCGGATCTTTCACCATACTTCCCGTTTCACCAATTTCTACGTAAATGCCATCATTCGGCGCTTTTTGTCCAGAACGAAACCTGCGATTTTGTCCCATCTTCATTCTCCTTCCATGACGTCTTGCCTCATTAGTATATCCATTTTAAAAGAAAGCTTTTCTGTCATGTTTAGGAAACAGTACTACATCTCATTCTTGTACATATATATGAATGACACAAGCGTAAGCAGGGATTTCTTTCCTACTTGTAGAAAAAAAAGAAACCAACCTACTCTAGGCTAGTTTCAAAGGAGAGTCAAACATATACGAGAAGATTACATGTTCATTATATGCCTCATCACACGAGCAATGTAACCCTTTTCACAATTTGTACATAATGAAAGAAACATTGTTTGAACTTTCTAAAAAGATGTTGACTTTTCTTAATTTCCAACGATAAATAGTAGACACCACAGCACTTTGAGACGTAAGATGGATATATAGTGAAATTTCCATCTATGGTGATTTCACCGAGTCTAACCTCTTATTTCTGCATATTAAAAACGGAAATACAGATAGATACAAAAAAATTATTATAAGAGGTGAAATTATGAACAAACAACATTTAATCGCATTAGACTTAGACGGCACTTTATTAACAGACAACAAAATAATTTCCACTCGAACGAAACATACAATTGCAAAAGCAAAGGAACAGGGACATATTGTCGTTATTTCAACAGGACGTCCATTCCGTGCTAGTTATGATTACTATAAAGAACTTGATCTTAACACACCGATCGTAAACTTTAACGGCGCTTACGTACATCATCCTCTTGATTCAAACTGGGGAACACATCACTCTCCTCTTGAGCTAGCAACAGCGCAAGAAATTGTCCGAGCTTGCTTTGATTTTGGCGTAAAAAATATATACGCGGAAGTAATGGACGATGTGTATGTTCGTGAAATTGATGAAGATAAAAAACATATTTTCGAATTCGGCTCTCCTAAGATTTTTACGGGAGACTTATTAAATATTTTAAACGATCATCCAACTTGCTTATTAATTGACGCACATGACGAGCATTCTACTGCAATTCGTCAACATTTAACGGATATGCATGCGGAAGTAATCGACCATAGAAAATGGGGCGCACCTTGGCCGATTATTGAAATTGTGAAAAGCGGGTTAAATAAAGCAGTTGGATTACAAAAAATTTCTAGTCATTACAACATTCCACAAGAGCGCATTATCGCTTTCGGTGATGAAGATAATGATTTTGAAATGATTGAATTTGCTGGTCACGGTATCGCAATGGGAAATGCCATCCCTGAATTAAAATCACTTGCAAACCATACGACGTTAACGAACGAAGAAGATGGTATTGCTTTATATTTAGAAGAGGTTCTTGGGTTGTAATCTAAAAATTCCCTACTTATAGTTTCCTGCCAAATGTCCATACTATAAGTAGACGCATGAGACATCGCGTCGGTTGTTTTCAGCTAAATAAAGGGGGTTTTTCGAATGGGTAAAAAGAACAAATCAAAACGTTTTATCCAACAAGGAGCCGATGCTGTTATGAAGCATGATGCAAGATTCCCGTACAGAGGTACATTAGCTGAGACAGAAAAAGCAAGAAGTAACTCTTCTTTTGGAGGGGTTTAAATGGGGAACTTACTATTCCAACAAGCTAGAGATGCTGTTGAAAATGCCGTATCTTGTTCAAGCGGTACTGAGCAACAAGATCTCGTGTATAGAGTAAAAAATGCTTTGCAATCCGCTTACGCAAACTCTTCAACTGCTGAAAAAGTTCAGCTCCGTGAAATGCAAGAGCAATTGCAAAACATTACGAATTTACATTAAAAAAGAGGACCAACTTTGGTATTATCCCCTATAGGTAGACAGTAAAAAAGAGTCCATCTGATATGATGGACTCAATACTGTTTTATCTGGAGGGGATTTTTTTATGGCAAGAAAAGGACAATCATTT